>DATNBT010000095.1:0-10492 GCA_035571855.1 Vicinamibacterales bacterium | reverse complement strand
AGTGTTGACCGCTTCATGACCCGACCCCCAACCCCTTGAAAGGCAAGGTCCCTGCCAACCCCCGCTACCGTTTTTTAACGAATTTTCGCTTGTTCGCCGGCCGGTTGCGGTCGAGCGTCGCCCGTGGATGACGTCCGCTCTCGTACGTAGTGTCCGCCTTTAGGCGAACGTCAGCGGACGTCAGGCCGACCTCAGCGTCTCCGCCAGCTGATGCAGAAATAGTCCCGTGTCGGTCACGATGCCGACGGTCTGCGACGAGCCGCGGTCGCCGAGCTTCGTGACAACCGCCGGGTTGATGTCGATACAGACGACACGGACGGCCGAGGGCAGCATGTTGCCGACGCCGATGCCGTGCAGCATGCTCGCCAGCATCAGCACCATCGACACGTCTTTCAGGCACGCGGCGTAACGGTCCTGCGCTTCGACGAGATCCATCATCGTGTCCGGCAGCGGTCCGTCGTCGCGAATGCTGCCCGCGAGCACGTACTCGACGCCGTGCTTCTCGCACTCGTAGAAGATGCCGCTCCTGACGATCTTGCGCGCGACGGCTTCCTTCAGGCTGCCGACGCGGCGGATGGCGTTGATCGCCCGCATGTGGTGATGATGGCCGCCCTCGACGGCGCGCCCGGTCTCGAGGTTGACGCCGAGCGACGTGCCGAACAGCTGCAGCTCGACGTCGTGCACCGCGAGGGCGTTTCCCGCGAGCAGCACGTTGACGAAGCCGCGTTTGATCAGCTCGGCGAGATACGGACCGCCGCCCGTGTGCACGACGACGGGCCCGGCGACGACGCCGATCTTCTTCCCTTCGGCTTTCACCGCGCGCATCATCTCGGCGACGCGCGACACGGCGGCTTCGACGCGCCGCTCGGACGACACCTCGTTCGTCATGAACGCGAAGCCGTGGCGATCGCGATCCTGGAAGGTCGGGATGACGCGGATGCCCTCGACGCCGCACACGACGGCGTCGCCTTTCCTGATGTCGCGCAGCTTCCGGCAGCTCGCCTTGTTCCCGTCGATGACGATCACCGCGTCCATGCGCTGATCGCCGACGAGCACCCACTTGCCGCCCTTGCGGATGTGCGTCTCGTGGTTCGTGGTCGAATAGAAGTCCTCGGGCGCGCAGCCGTCCTGGTCCGCGCTGCGCGTGATCGCGTCCTGACGGCTCGCGACCTGGCACCCGAGCGGCACGAGGTTCTCGACGACGGTGCGCACCAGATCTTCGGTGTCGGCGGTCACGCGCATGCGCAGCACCGACGGCTCGTCGTTGCTCTTGCCGATGGTGAAGCGGATCACCTCGAACGAGGCGTGGTGCCGGATGACGGTATCGAAGATGCCGTTGAGAATGCCGGAATCGATCAGATGTCCTGACGCTTCGACGACTTCAGAGGCCACGCGTAATCATACCTTCAGCGCGCGCCGTCGTACCGCACCATGAGCAGCGTGATGTCGTCGTGCGGGTCTTCGCCGTTGCAGAACGTGCGGACGTCGGCGAGCAGGTGCTCGAGAAATTCCGGCGCCGATCGCGCGGCGCCGGCGCGATGCCGGTCGATCGACGCCAGCAGGCGATCGTCCATGTACTCCTCGCCGTCGGTGTTGAGCGCCTCCGTCACGCCGTCGCTGAACGCGACGATGAAGTCGCCGGGCTGGAGCTGCACGGTCTCTTCGTCGAACGTCGACTGCTCGAACAGCCCGAGGACCATGCCGCCGGTTTCGAGGCGCCGCACGCCCGACGCGCCGACGAGCACCGGCGCGTTGTGTCCGCCGTTGGTGTAGGTGAACGAGCCGTCGTTCCCGAGCACGCCGTAGAACGTCGTGAGAAACCGGTTCTCGATCGACCGGCGGAACAGGCCGTGGTTGATGCGGCTGATCACCGCCGCCGGACTCGACTGATACGTGGACTCGGCGCCGAACATCCCCGTGACCGCCGACGCGAGCAGCGCGGCCGGCGATCCCTTGCCCGCGACGTCGCCGACGATGAAGCCGAACTGCCCGCCGGGAAGATCGACGTAGTCGAAGAAGTCGCCGCCGACGGCGAGACAGGGCGCCGACGAGGCCGCGGCGGTGAAGAAGGATCCGCTGACGTTCGGCGACGGCAGCAGACCGCGTTGAATCGCGGCGGCGACCTTGAGCTCCTGCTCGTACTTCGCCTTGTCGAGCGCCTGCCGGTACAGCCGCGCGTTCTCGATCGCGAGCGCGGCCTCGGCCGACAGCATCTCGAGCGCCGAGCGCGCCGACGCGGACACGAGCGCGCCGCGCTCGCGGCTGTCGAGGTAGAGCACGCCGATTGCCTGTTCGCCGGGCTTGTCGGTGGCGCGCTCGACGTAGCGCACGAGCCGCAGCGGCGTGCAGAGGACGTGGCGGATGCCGAGCGCGACGGTGCCGGCATGCAGCGGCGCCATCTGATCGTCCATGAGGTCTTCGACGATCGCGACCTTGCCGCTCGCGAACACCTGCTCGGGAATGCGCCGGCTCGTTTCGAAGCTGCGGCCCGAGAGGGTGACCTTGCCGCGCGCGCGCGCCATCGTGAACTCGAGCGCGCCGTGCGGATCGGCGAGCATGATGAATCCCCGCTCGGCGCCCGTGACTTCGATGGCCGAGTCGAGCACGAGCGCGAGGACTTCGTCGAGCACGCGTCCCGATCCGAGCGCGCGCAGGCCTTCGAGCAGCGCGGCCATCTGCCGCAGTTCGACCGCGGCCGACGCGGCGCTCTTCTCCGCCGACGGCGCCGAGTCGCCGACGGCGAACACGATCTCCACGTCGGCCGACTGGCCCAGGCGCACGCGATCGCCCGGCGACAGCGTCTTCTTCTCGATCTTCTCGTCGTTGACGAACGTGCCGAACGTCGACTGGCGGTCGTGCAGCACGCAGACGTCGCCGTCGCGGACGATCTCGGCGTGAAGGCGAGAGATATCCGCGCCGGGCAGCCGCAGATCGCTCTCGCTGCGGCGTCCAATCGAGAACACCTGCTTGTCGATCGGCACGATGCGCCGTCCGAGCGCGTCGGTGACGATCAGGCGCGGGTGGTTCGTCCCAGGAGTTTCAGCGGCCGCGGACATGTGCGTGATTTCGCAGTGGTATTCTGGTCAGCATCATGGAAAAGCGCAACATATCTCTCATCGTCCGCGTGCTCGCCGTGTGGCTCGCGGCGCTGGCGTCGCCGGCGTTCGCGCAGACCGGCGCGACCAGCACGCCGTTCTGGACCGGCATCACGGATGCCGGGGCGTTCGAGCGCGCGATGGACGGCCGGCTGGCGCACGCGAAAACCGTGCTCGACGCGATGACCGCCGTCAAAGGCCCGCGCACGCTCGAGAACACGCTGCGCCCGTACGACGACGTGCTGCTCGAGCTCGACGCCGTGGGCTCGCAGTCGCAGCTCATACAGAGCGTCCACCCGGCGGACAACGTCCGGCAGACGGCCGAGAAGATCTCGCAGAAAGCCAATTCGTTCGCGTCGGAGCTCTCGCTGAACCGCGCGGTGTACGACGCGCTCGCCGCCCTCGACGTCAGCAAGGCGGACGCCGAGACCCGCTACTACGTGACGCGGACGCTGCGCGATTTCCGGCTCGCCGGCGTCGACAAGGACGAGGCGACGCGCACGCGGATCAAAGCGCTCCGCGACGAGCTGGTCGTCATCGGCCAGGACTTCGACCGCAACATCCGCACGGATCTCCGGACGGTGACGGTGAAGAGCGCCGCGGAGCTCGCCGGCCTGCCCGAAGACTTCATCGCGAAGCACAAGCCCGGCGCGAACGGCGTCATCACGCTGACGATCGACTACCCGGATTCGCTGCCGGTGTTCTCGTTCGCGAAGAGCGACGACCTGCGCAAGCGGATGTTCATGGAATACAACAACCGCGGCTACCCGAAGAACATGGAGACGCTCGACAGGATGATCGCGCGGCGCGCGGAGCTCGCGAAGCTTGTCGGCTTCGGCACCTGGGCCGACTACATCACCGCCGACAAGATGGTCGGCAGCGCGGCCAGCGCGTCGCAGTTCATCGACCGCGTCGTGGCGGCGTCCGGGCCGAAGGCGTCGCACGAGTTCGACATGCTGCTGAAGCGCAAGCAGCAGGACGTGCCCGGCGCGACCGGCGTCACGTCGTGGGAGCGCGCGTACTACTCCGAGCTCGTGCGCAAGGCGAGCTACGACTTCGACTCGCAGTCGGTGCGGCCGTATTTCGCGTTCGACCGCGTGAAGCAGGGACTGTTCGACGTCACCAGCCGGCTGTACGGCGTCACGTACCGGCCGGTGACGGTGCCGACGTGGGACAAGTCCGTCGAAGCGTACGAGATGCTGCAGGACGGCAAGGTGATCGGCCGCTTCTATCTCGACATGCATCCGCGCAAGGACAAGTACAACCACGCCGCCGAGTTCGGGATCCGCAGCGGCGTCACCGGGCGCCAGCTTCCGGAAGCCGCGCTGATCTGCAATCTTCCCGGCGGCGAAGCGGGCGACCCGGGGCTCATGACGCACGACGACGTGGAGACGTTCTTTCACGAGTTCGGACATCTCGTGCATGCGCTGGTATCGGGACGGCACCAGTGGATCGGCATCAGCGGCATCAGCACCGAACAGGACTTCGTCGAGGCGCCGTCGCAGATGCTCGAAGAGTGGACGTGGGACCCGAAGACGCTGCAGACGTTCGCGAAGCACTACCAGACCGGCCAGCCCATTCCGACCGAACTGGTCACGCGGATGCGCCGCGCGAGCGAATTCGGCAAGGCGATCACCGTGCGGCAGCAGATGGTGTACGCGAAGCTGTCGCTGTCGATCTACGACCGCGATCCGAAGCAGGTGGACACCACGGCCATGGTGAAGGAGTTGATCAACAAGTACACGCAGACGCCGTACGTCGAAGGCACGCACTTCCAGACGTCGTTCGGCCATCTCGACGGCTACTCCGCCGTGTACTACACGTACATGTGGTCGCTCGTGATCGCGAAAGACATGTTCAGCCAGTTCGACCGCAACAACCTGCTCGCGCCGGGAATCGCCGCGAAATATCGCAGCACCGTGCTCGCGCCGGGCGGCGCGAAGCCGGCCGCCGAGCTCGTCAAGGATTTCCTCGGCCGTCCGTTCGATTACAAGGCGTGGGAAAACTGGCTGAATCGGGAAGAGTCGTAGGCCAGGTCGGGCGGGAAAAGGCAGGACGCTACGCATGCCGCGTTTCAAGCTGACCATCGAGTACGCGGGCACGCGGTACAGCGGCTGGCAGATTCAGAAGAACGCGAAGACGATTCAGGGCGAGATCGATCGCGCGGTCCGCGAGGTCACCAGGCGCAGGGACTTCGAGCTGTACGGTTCGGGACGCACCGATGCCGGCGTCCACGCGCTCGCGCAGGCGGCGCATCTCGACGTCGTGACCCCGCTGCCGGCGGACGCGCTCGTCCGGCGGCTCAACGACGAACTGCCCGCCGACATCAACATCCTCGCGGCGACGGTCGTCCCCCATCGCTTTCACGCGCGGCACGACGCGGTCGCCCGGCGCTACCTCTATCAGATCGCGCGGCGGCGGACGGCGTTCGCGAAAGCCTTCGTGTGGTGGGTGAAGGAACCGATCGACGTCGAACGCATGCGGCGCGCGGCGGACGCGTTCGTCGGCTTCAAGGACTTCGATGCGTTCGCCGAGTCCGACGGCTCTGAACCGCCCGATCGATCGACGCATGTGCTCGTCGACGGACTGCACGTCGAAGACCGCGGCGATCTCGTCCTCGTCGCCATCGACGGCTCGCATTTCCTCTGGAAGATGGTCCGCCGCATCGTCGGCGTACTGGTGGAAATCGGACGCGGCGGGCTCGAGCCCGACGCCGCCGCTGCGCTGTTGACCGGGTCGGACGGCGCGCCCGCGCGTCTGACCGCGCCGGCATCAGGACTGTTCCTCGAGCGCGTCTACTACAAGGGCGACGAACGCGGCGGTCCTATCGCGGCGGCGACACCGATCCGCCCGCGGTGAATCCCACGCGCGTCCCGAGCACGAGCCGGACGACCTGCGCGTAGCTGGCCGCGCCGGCTTCGATCCGATTCGCCTTGAGATACCGATCGTAGACGCGCCATCCGGCGTTCGAGACGACGGGCCTGACGTCGCGCGCGAGGCGCGCGGCGATCGCGCGAAGATCGCCGCGAGGACCGCCGTCGAGCGACGCTACAAGCTCGACGCGCTGCGCCCGCGGCAGCGTGTTGACGAGCTCGCCGAAGAGAAACAGCCACCCGCTGTACTGCGAGGCGGGATCCGCGTAGACGCACGTCAGCCACCCCGCGAAGTTCGCGTCGCCCTCGTCAGCGAAGCCCGCGAGATGGCTCCACTCGTGGGCGACGACGAACGGACGTTCGACGGGGAGGAGGCGCGTTTCGATCAGCGTCTCCAGAAAATACGGATCGGTCATGCCCGCGACGGCCGCCGGCCTGAAATACACCTCGAGCATCGACGGCTTCGGCCGCGCCGGAATCGTCGCACCCGATTCGCCGAGTGTCCTCGTCGCACGCTCGAAGCCCGCGGCGAGCAGCGGATCGACGCGGTCATCCGCGGCCGCGCTGCGCGCATGTCCGGACGCATACAGTGCGTTCAGGCGCGCGACGGAAATCCGCGTCATGTCCCGTGCGCGATCGGCCGTCAGACGCGCTGGCTCGTAATCGAGTTTCCGTTCGAGCGGCACTCGCCGGTAGTTGAAGCCCCACAGGACGAGGAACAGAAGATAGAAGACCGCAGCCGCCACCACCGAGCGCCACACCCACCGCGCGGCCATGCGCCATCGCCTGGCGGAACGCCGTACATCGCGAACGACAAGCGTGCACCACACGACCGGAAACACGATCAGCAGGACGTCAAAGAGCGCAAACGGGACGACATTCGAGGCCGTCGTGACGACTCGCTGGATGGGTGGATAAATGAGGCTGGAATACACGCGTTCGACGGTCGACGGGGGCAACGGAACCAGCAGAATCCCGGCGGCGACGAGAACAAGCAGGACGGCTATGGCGGGACGAACCATGCAACTGGGCTGTAATCAGAAGGTTAGAATGATTCGAGAGTTCCCGGTTGAAGACGGACGGCGGTTGGGAGTATCATTCGAATCGTCACTAAAAGCGCTTAGTGTCATATATAGTCATTCGAACGACCGTCTCCAACGTGCGATGATCGTCCGATACAAGGATACGAGGCATTGATCTATATGCGGCGAATCTCTGCGATCGCTGTCGCGCTGGTGTTGTGTGCGTCCTGGTCTCATGCGCAGGCGCCGGTGGCCGCGGCTGCGTCGAAGCTGCTGCCGGCGACGCGAGGCGCCGTGCTCTCCTCGATTCAGGGCAGCGCGCTGAATTCCATGAACGGCTCGATGGCGGACACGTTCGTCCGACTGCGCGACGCGCGCTACGGCCGCATCGTGAATTCCACGCTGACCGACAAGCAGGGCGTGTTCGTGTTCCGCGGCGTCGACCCCGGCAACTACGTCGTCGAAGTGATGAACCCGGCGAATAACGCCGTGCTCGCGTCTTCCCAGATGCTGAACGTCAACACGGGCGAAGCGATCTCGGCGCTGGTGAAGATGCCGTTCCGCATTCCGCCGATTGCCGGGCTGCTCGGCAACTCGACCCAGACGACGGCGCAGGCCGTGTCGACGGCCGCGCAGGCCGTGACCGCCGCTGCCGCATCGTCGAACACGGTGGCTCAGACGCTCGCCGGCGAGCCGTCCACGTCGAACACCAGCAACAACGCACGATAGCCCAGGACGCGAGTTGAACCCGGAGAACCGACCACAGAATCCGCAGGCCAGGCCGCCCTCGCCGGGCGCGCCGTCGTCGTCGTACTCGCCGGAGACGGACGTCCACATTCTCGATCGCATCGCGGTGCTGTACCGCTATCGCCGCATCGCGCTCGCGGTCTTCGTGCTGACCGCGGCGGCGATGACCATCCAGGGCTATTCGAACGTCCAGATGTACCGCGCGCAGGGACGGCTCCTGATCGAGCAGGAGCGCGCGACCGAGGTGACGGGGATCGGATCGTCGGCCGGCGAGCAGTTCTACGAGGATCCCGAACCGTACTTCCAGACGCAATACAAGATTCTGCGCGGCCGCGACCTCACGCGCCGCGTCATCAAGAAAGTCAAGCTCGATCAGGTGCCGGAGTTCAACGGCACGGCCAAGCGCCCCGACACGCCGCTCACGCTGCTCTCGTCCGCGCGGACGCGGCTGATGAACATGATCTGGCGCCGTGAAGAAGCGCCGCAGGAAGCCCCGAAAATCGACGAGACGCCGGACGAGTCGGCGCTCGTTTCCGCGTTCATCGGTCGCGTGAGCGTCGACCCCGTGCGCGGCAGCCGCCTGGTCGACATCTCCTTCGACTCCGTCGATCCGAAATTCGCCGCCGACGCCGCGAACGCGCTGATGCAGGAGTACGTCGACCAGAACCTGCAGTCGAAACAGGCGGCCACGGAGAACATGCTCGAGTGGCTCACGAAGGAGCTCTCGAACCAGCAGGCCAAGGTCGAAGACAGCGAGCGCGCGCTCGCCGAATACCGCGACAAGCAGAACGCGATGTCGCTGGACGACAAGCAGAACATCGTCGGCGCGCGCCTGAACCAGCTGAACGACGCCGCCACGAAGGCGAAGATGGAGCGCGTGCAGAAGGAGACGGCGTACACGCAGATCAAGCCGCTGCTGGCCGCCGGCTCGGCCGTCTCGGCCGATCAGGTCCCGATCACGAGTCAGACACCGCAGATGACGCAGCTGCGGGCCAAAGTCACGGAACTGCAGCAGCAGAAGGTGCAGCTGTCCCAGAAGTACGGCGACAAGCACCCGAGCATGATCGCGATCAACGCGCAGATTTCCGAGACGCAGAGCCAGCTGACGCTCGAAACGCAGAAGGCGCTGCTGCAGATCAAGAACGACTACGATTCCGCGGTCCTCGCCGAACGGACGTACGCGCAGAACCTCGACGCCGCCAAGGCGGACGTGCAGGATCTGAACAAGAAGAGCGTCGGCTACAACGTGATGGAGCGCGAGGCGAAGAGCAACCGCAACATCTACGAATCGCTGCTCCAGAAGGAAAAGGAGATGCGCGTTTCGAGCAACAGCCGCTCGAACAACGTGCGCATCGTCGACAACGCCGAAGTGCCGCGGTCGCCGCTGGCGGCGGCCGGCCGCCGGACCTGGCTCACGTCGATCTTCATCGGCCTCGTGCTCGCCGTCGGCGTCGCGTTCGGGCTCGACTACATGAACGACACGATCAAGACGCCCGAGGACGTGACGCGGCGCCTGAAGCTGCCGTTCCTCGGCCTGGTGCCGTCGGTGCGCGGCGACAAGCATCCGGTGCTCGCGTCGGCGCACGTGCCGCACGACTTCGGCGAGGCGTTCCGTTCGCTGCGCACGTCGCTGATGTCACGCTTCCCGGCCGAAGGCACGAAGATCCTCGTCGTCACCAGCGCGCAGCCGCTCGAGGGCAAGACGACGACGGCGTGCAATATCGCGATGGCGCTGGCATACGGCGGTTCCCGCGTGCTGCTGGTGGACGCGGACATGCGCCGCCCCGGCATGCATCGTCCGCTGCGCCTGACCAACGAACGCGGGCTCTCGCAGGTGCTGATCGGACAGGCGCGCGTCCGCGACGTGATCCAGCGCACGGTCGATCCGAACCTGCTGGCGATCACCGCCGGCCGCACGCCGCCCAATCCGTCGGAACTGCTCGGGTCAGAGCGCATGAAGACCCTGCTGAGCAATCTCTCGCACGGCCCGTTCGACTGGATCGTGCTCGACACGCCGCCGGTTCTGGCCGTGACGGACGCCGTGATCCTGGCGCCGCTCGTCAACGGCGTGTGCTTCGTCATCGGCGCCGAAATGACGCGCCGCAGGCTGGCGGAACGTGCGCTCGAGACGATCATGTCGGCGCCGCCGCGCTTCGCCGCCGTCGTGCTCAACAAGGTCGACTTCGCGCGCAACAAGTACTACTATTCGCGCTACTACGGCCACCAGTACAAGAACTACTACGCCGAAGCGGCGTCCTAGCGCGGCAGGCATCAGCCTGCTGCTCGCCTTTCTCGGAATCACCCTGTTCGTTCTCGCCGGCGAAGTCGACGGCATGGCCTTTGTCATGGCGCCCGTCGCGATCGCGCTTCTGATCGTCGTCCGGCCGTCGATCTTCCGCCATGGATTCGGGTGGCTCGACGCCGCGCTCCTCATCTACGTCGCCCTGATGGCGCTGCAGCTCATCGCGCTGTCGCCGTCGCTCCGGCTGTCGCTGTCGCCCGCGTTGCGCAACGTCGACCTGCGGCTGCGTCTGGACGCGCCGGTGGATGCGATGGCCGACGGCGCGCATCCATTGACGGTCAACGCCGCCGCGACGCTGCAGGCGGTCTGGCTCGCGGTGGCCCTCGTGCTGACGTTCTGGTGCGCGCGCGCGCTGTTCGCCCGCGGCGGCATCCGCGCGGGCGCGCGGACGATCGCGACGCTCGGGCTGATGCTCTCGGCCTTCGGCATCGCGCAACACGTGACGGCGCCGCG
>DATNBT010000094.1:0-20933 GCA_035571855.1 Vicinamibacterales bacterium | reverse complement strand
CGAGATTCTCGCCAGCTCGTCGATGATCGCGAAGTTGCGCTCGGTCAGCGCCGCCGTCACACGCTCGCCGCGGTCGGCGGCCTTCGACGTCTCCCGCGTGTACTTGCCGGACAGCACGCCGCCCGCGAGCGGCGACCACGGCGTGACGCCGAGGCCGAACTCCCGCGCCATCGGCATGAGGTCGCCTTCGACGGTCCGTTCGACGAGCGAGTACGAGATCTGAATGGCCGTAACCGGTGTCGCGCCGTGCTGCCGCGCGAGCATCTGGGCTTCGACGACCTTCCATGCCGGCGTGTCGGAAAACCCGATGTACCGCACCTTGCCGCTGCGCACGAGATCGTCGAGCGCGCGCATCGTCTCGTCGATCGGCGTGTGGTGATCCCAGGCGTGCATCCAGTACAGATCGATGTAGTCCGTTTTCAGACGCCGCAGCGACTGCTCGCACGCCGCGGTGAGCGATTTGCGGCTCGCGCCGCCGCCGTTCGGGTCGCCGGCGTACATGCCGGTGTAGAACTTCGTGGCGATCACGATTCGATCGCGCCGGGCACGGTTGCTGCCGATGGCCTCGCCGATGATCGCTTCGGAATGGCCTTTGGTGTAACCGTTCGCCGTGTCGATGAAGTTGCCGCCGCGGCCGAGAAAGCGTCCGAGGATGGCGGCCGACTCCGCCGGCGTCGATCCCCAGCCCCATTCCTCGCCGAAGGTCATCGTGCCGAGGCAGAAGGGGGAGACGCGCAGGCCGGACCGTCCGAGGGTGACGTAGTCGGTGAGAGACATAAGATCCGCAGTTTATCGAATCTCGAACGGCAGCGCCTCCGTCGAGGTCGTGATGTGTTCGGTGATCCTGTCGAAGACATCGATGTCGAACGGCTGGCCGATCTTGTTGCCGGCGAGATCCTCGAGGCCGTTGTCGACGATGAGGCGGTACGAGCCGGCCGTCCACTCGCGGACGGGAGTGAACCGCCACTCGCTCTCGGCTTTTCCGACTTCGATGATCCCGGACACGGCCGCGCCGCGCGGGTCCTGGATTTTCAGCATGCGCTGAAGCAGCGTGTAGTTCATCGGCCGGCCGAACGACACGACGAGCGCGGTGCGGCTGTTCGCCGGCGGCGTCGCGATCATCCAGGCCTTCGGATCCGGCGGCTGGCGCACCGCCGGTCCGCCGCGGAAGTTCTTCCTGAACGCTTCGATCATCGGCGCGCCGTTCGCGTCGCGCCATTCGCGATCGATGAGCAGCGTGTAGCGGCGGCCTTCGGCAATCGGCGGACCCATGCGGCGATTCGACGCGAGATCGCGTTTGATGCGGCCCGGATCGAACGTCATCGTCAGCCGGCGGTTCTGGGGATCCCACAGCTCCTGGCCGGGAAGAAACACGCCGGGCAGCACCTTGCCGTTCGCGTCGAGCACGTGAATGCGCTGCTCGGCCTCGCCGCGGCTCATCGGGGCGGAGAAATAGATATACAGACGCAGCAGGTTGCTCGGCAGCACGTCCGCCGACGGATACACGCGCTCCACGCGCGCCGACGGCACCGGCGCCGACGCGGGAGATTCGAACGTCTTCTCAATCGGCGAACCGCCGCGGGGCGTGAACACGACGCGATAGCGGACGCCTGGAGCGAGCGGGAATCTCGGATGGAAAACGATCGTGCCGGTCTCCGCGCTCGACGACCCGGCAAGCGGCGGCACATCGCCGGAGCCGGCGTAGACGACGAGCGTTCCGGTGCTCGCGCCGATGACTTTGAAGGTGTTTCCGTCGCGCCGGATGTCGACGGACTGCGCCGCCGCGATCACCCCGAAGCTCAGGATGATCGCGGCGAGAAAGACACGCATGTCGTGGCAGGCCTTCAGGCCCGCCCTAGGGCAGCGCGATCGTCTGGATGTTGAACGGACCCGTCGCCGGACCGAACCCGCCGCCGCCGGCCGATGTCAGCACCACCGCGCGCGTGGCATCGAACGCCGTGAGATGACGCACGTTCGTCACCGACGCGATCTTGTCGTACGGCGCGCCCGCGACGTCGACGACCGTCGGGGAATCGATCGGCTTGTACTGGCCCATGTTGTCCGCGTGGAGCTTCACGACGCCGAACGAGGAGTTGGCGACGAGGATGAACTCGTGGCCGTCCTTCTTGTACGGCACCATGTCGAGCGGCTGGTTGCCGGAGCCGAGATCCGAGATCGTCACGCCCTTCACCTGCGCGCCGGCCTTGAGATCGCTCACCGGAATCTTCACGAGCGGCGTGCACGTATAGGCGGCGAGCACGTACTGCTGGCCGTCGATCGTGTACGGCACGAACGTGCGGATGGGCGCCTGGGTCTCGTAGCGGCCGTGCGACGCGTGCCAGATCTGCAGCTGCGTGCCCTTGCCCGCCGTCTTGAACGGGTACGGAATCGACCGGAGCGCCGAATTCCACTCTTCGTTCGACATGCCGGCGATCATCAGGTTGCCGTTCACGAACTGCATGTCGGTGATCGTCTGCGTGCGCGGATTCTGGCGCGCGCCCGGATTGTCGGCGGGCACGTCGCTCAGGCTCACCGTGTCGTGCTTGATGTTGTCGAGCGGCAGCAGCGTCAGCTTGCCGGCCGTGTCGACGCGGACGACGAGCGCCGCGGCATCCGGTCCGCGGCCTCGGGCCGCCGAGACGTAGACGTTCTTCGAGATCGGGTTCACCGCGACATCATTAATAAGGATGTCGCCGGCCTGGACGCCGACCATGGCGGCGAGCTTCGTGTCGAGTCCCTGGACGTCGACTTTCGCGCCGGCCGCCGCCGGTGTCTTGTCGCCGGTTTCGATCGCGGCCACGGCGCCGCCGACCGAGTCGCCGACAAACAGCACGCCGTCAGGTCCGAACGCGAGCGCGCCGGCCGATTTCAGGCCGACGTTGCCGCTGGCCGTGTCGCCCGCGGCGACGACCGGACGCGGCTGGACCGCATACACCGTGAGAACCAGTGCCGCGGCGAGACTGCCAATCTTCAGAAACTTCATAGGCCCTCCCAAACCCCGAAACGATAGCCTAATATCTGTGGTGAAGGGGAGTAAGAAATGACCAAGCGATCGTTACGTTTCGTAAGCGCTGGCGCTGCGTTTGCCGGAATGTTCGGCCTGGCATCCGCGCCCGTGTTCACGCAGACGAAGCCGGCCACGCCGCCGCTGGTGATTACCGCATATGGTGGCAAGACGCCGGCCGTCCCCTATAAGTCGCCGAAAACGCCCTGGGGCGAGCCCGACCTCATCGGCGTGTGGTCAAGCGACGACACCGCGGGCATCCCGATGTCGCGGCCGCAGAACTTCGCGGATCGTCTGTACCAGACCGACGAGGAGTTCGCGACCCGGACGAAAAACATCACGCAGCGCGCCAAACAGGGCGATGAAAACGCCGTCGGCGCGTTCCGCTTCGACTACGCGCGCCGCGCATTTCCGCAGACCTCGTTGATTGTCGACCCGCCTGACGGACGGCAGCCCGCGTACACGCCCGAGTCGTTTGCACGCGCGATGCCGCGCGGCACCTACGGCAACGGCCCGCTCGACTGGACGACGGACTTCTCGACGTACGAGCGCTGCATCACGCGCGGTGTGCTCGGCTCGACGCTGAACGTCATCTACGGCAACGGCGCGGAGATCATGCAGTCGCCCGGCTACGTGACGATCACGTACGAGATGGTCCACGACACGCGCGTCATTCCGACCGACGGCCGCAGGCACGTCGATTCGAAGATTCATCTGATCCTCGGCAACGCGGTGGGCCACTGGGAAGGCGACGAGCTCGTCGTCGAGACGACGAACTTCACCGACAAGACGGCGATCGGCGTGAACGGCAACGGCAACCGTCACAGCACGCAGCTGAAGCTGACCGAACGCTTCAAGCGCGTCGCGAAGGACGTCGTGCAGTATCAGGTGACGATCGACGACCCGAAGACGTACGAGCGGCCGTGGACGATGTCGTTTCCGCTGACGCCGCTCGACGGCGGCCGCATCCTTCCGTACACCTGCCACGAAGGCAACATGGCGCTGTTCCAGTCGCTCGGCGGCGAACGCGCGGAAGATCGCGCGCTCGCGGAGGATCTCAAGAAGGGCATCGTCCGTCCGCGGCGTCCCGTGCAGGACGGCCTCGGCGTCGGCGGCGCGCCCGTCGTGCCCGGCGGCAATCCGTTCGGCGGAATCGGACAGGGCGGTGGCCGCGGCGGTCCGCCTCCGGCCACGCCCGGCGCCGACACTCAAGAAAGGTAGTCAGGCGTTCTGCGGGGCGGTCCGTTGCGGACCGCCCTTCTTCAGATCCTTCAGCAGGATGATCCAGTGCGGACACTTCTTCTGATCCGCGTAGAGCCGCTCGCAGTCGTCACACCGCACGCATTCGCTCTTGACGATCTTCGGTCCCTGAATCGCGCCCCACTCGCAGGCCTTCTCGCAGATCTTGCAGGTGTTGCATTCCTTCCACCGCTTGATCGAAAACACCGTCGTCACCTGTGAGACGACGCCGAGCGCCGCACCGACGGGACAGAGGAAGCGGCAGTAGACGTTTCGCACGAACACCGTGGCGACGAGCAGCGCCGCGAGCATGCTCCACATCACCACGTTGCCGTGCAGGCCGAACATCCAGAACGGCTCGATGTAACGGAAGATGAAGCGATCGCGGGTGACGAGGAAGTACAGGATCGCCCCGGCGAGGATCCCGTACTTGATAAAGGATGCGCGGCGCTCGAGCCACAGCGGCGGCTCGCGCCGCCATGACGCCGGAAGCGTCGCGTCCATCAACTGCGTCAGCGCGCCGAACGCGCACATCCGCCCGCAGTAGAGGCGGCCCCACAGCACCGTCGAGACCACCGTGAAGACGGCGAGGACGTACCACGCGGCGCTGTACCTGAAGATCGGCAGATCGAGCGTGATCAACCCGAAGATGTTGACGATCGTGATCAGCTGGCTTTTCCAGAAGCCGAGCAGCACGACGCACGCGCCGAGCGTCACGTATTTCAGCGTCTTGTCCTTGCGGAAGAAGCTGACGAGCGCGAGGACCGTGAATCCCGCGAAGACGGCGATATCGACCCACTGCGACCGGAGTGTGTCAACGAGTGTCGGCGGCTTTTCGTCGTCGTCGTTGAACTGCCATTGAGTGCCCGCTTTCTGAGCGTGGAGAGACACGCTCGCACGGGCGAACAGACACAGGCCGAAGAGAAGAAAGACGGCCGCGAGCCGGCGCGTCATTGTGCCGGGGCGGTAAGCAGTTGGCGTGCGGCGAGCCGCGCGCTGTTGCGGATTGCGCGTGAGGCGCTCGTGACGCTGATCGTCGCGCGCGAGATCGCGTCGACGTCCATGCCGACTTTGAACGCGTCGCGGATGTTCTTGCCGCGGAACTGGGACGCGAATCCCGCCGTGTCGACGGAGAAGTTGCCGTACGGCTCGTGATGTTCGACGACGATGATGCCCGTGAGGATGCCTTTGGTATCCATGCCGACGAGGATCTTGATCGGGCCGTCGTACGCGCGTTCGAGCGGCTGCAGCTCGGTCGTCCAGAACGCGAGGCCGAGCAGCGTCTGACCGTTCATCGCCTTGAAGTGCGGCGGATCGCCGCCCTTGGGCGTGAACGTCGTCGCGGACGGAAAGAGCTGTTTGAGCTGATTCTGCAGCCGCGCTTCGTTATTCCCCGGGGGCGTCTGCGCGCCCAGGACGGCGACGGCGCAGGCGACGGCGAGAGCGGCGAACGGCAGCGAGAGAGATCGGCGCACCGGGCGCGATTATATAGCGCTACACTACGCCCATGAAAATGCACATACGCGCGTTTACGGTGGCTGCGGTCCTGGCCGCGGCGCCGGCTGTCATGCAGGCGCACTTCAAGCTCCTCGAACCCGCGTCGTGGCTGATCGAAGACGACCGCGGCGACCCGCAGAAAGCGGGACCGTGCGGCGGCTCCAATACCGACTGGGGCAAGCCGAGCTACGCCGTCACGCAGGCGATGGGCGGCAGCAAATTCCACGTGAAGGTGCAGGAGACGATCTATCACCCCGGTTTCTATCGCGTCGCGCTGGCCGTGAACTCGCCGACCGAACTGCCGGCGGATCCGGAAGCGACGACGGAACAGACCGATCGCGGACCGCGATCGATTTCCGGCAAGGTGACGAGCCCGATCGCGGTTCCCGTGCTCGCCGACGGACTGTTCATGCATCACGAGCGCGTGCAGACGCCGTTTGAAACCGACGTCACGCTGCCGAACATCAGCTGCAAGCGGTGCACGCTGCAGGTGATTCAGTTCATGGAGCAGCACGGCGCGAACAACCCCGGCAACTACACCTATCACCACTGCGCGATCGTGCAGATCACGGCGGACACGAAGAAGCCGATCGACGCGAGCTGGCCGAAAGAGCGCTAATCGGGAGCGTCGTGAAACAGGAATTCCCGGAATAGATCGACGACGATCGAGCTGAGCAGATCGGTGCCGATATGCGCGGCTTCCGTGCCCACCGTCTGCGGACGCGGCTTCCACGTGTTCGCCGAGACGACGCTGCTGGCGGCCGTGCCGGCGATCGCGGCCACCGAGAACTGCATCCCGCCGTCGTGAACGCGATACGCCGACACGGGCGAGACCACCGCGTGCCACACGCGGCGGCGAACGCCCGTGCACCCGCACGGCCTGAACCCGGGATCCTCGTCGCGCCAGCGCGCCAGCGAGAAGCGCGTCGTTGAACTGATCGCGGATTCGCCGTACTCCGTCGCCATCCGCTTGAAGTACGCGTGCTCGCTGCGCCCCCACTCGTCGGGTGTGTTCTGCACCTGACCGAGGGCGGCGCCGAGCGAGGCCATGACCATTCCCGGCGGCCCGAACGTCTCCCACAGGTACGCGTTGCGCAGCGCGCGATGCGGATGCTGCGGCGCCTCCTGCAGTTCCGCTGGCGCCTCCTGCGACACCTCCTGCGCCAGCGCCGGCGAGCTGAGCGCGAGCAGCGAGATCAGCAGCGCCTTCATTCCCCTACTTTCGTGATCAGGATCGCCGCGCCGCCGGGGACGGGCGCGGGCGTGAACGACCACGTCTCGCGTCCGTGCTCGGTGACCGTCCGTCCCGCGATCGTTCCGAGCGCCGCGCCGAAGACGACGTCGCTCAGGTAGTGCACGTTGTCGTGCATGCGCGACGACGCGACGTACGCGGCGATCGCGTACGCCAGCGCCGCCTTTTTCCACCCGAGGTGCCGCTCGAGAACCGTGGCGCCGGCGAAGGTCACCGCCGAGTGTCCCGACGGGAACGACAGATGATTGCTGCCGTCGGGCCGCAAGCGCTGCGTCGAATACTTCAACGGCTCCACAAGGAGCTCGGAGATCGCCTGCGCCCGCAGGAGATCCATCCCGAGGTGCGACATCTTCGGCTGGTCGAAGATTCGCCCCCACGCGTACGTGCCGAGCGAGAGCGCGACCTGTTCGGGCGTGTCGCCGTAATACTTCGCGGGCGCGTAGATGTTGTTGACGACGTCGTAGTGGCTGCGGAGGTGGACGTTGAAGTCCTGATCGAAGGGGTGGACGGCGAGCGCGAGGCCGCCGCCGCCCGCGGCGAAATACAGGTTGGTCATCGACGGCAGATGCGCGATGTCGAGACGCAGGCCGTCGAGCAGCGCGCGAATGCCGGTATGTGGCGGCGTTTCCGGCTTCTTCTCGTCGGAGGTCTTGTCCGGATCCTTCGGTTGAGCCTGGCTCTGCTGTTGCTGCGGAGCATCTGTGGCTGCAGGGAGCTCATCCGTCGGCAGGGCGGGGGCTGGCGGGGCCGCGAGGAGCAGGACAAGGAGAAAATGCACGCCAGCTCTACGTCCAAGAACGGTACCAATCAGGCCGGGAGCCCGGGGAGGCCGGGCCCGAGACATACAAAGAAAGCATGAACTTCTCTTGCTGATGTGGTCTTGACGCGCCGTAAGATGGCGCGTCAGTCCACATATTCGAGGAGGGTCCATGCGTCTGCGGCTGCTCTTACTTCTGGCCGTCGTCCTTCTGCCTGCTGCGGCATTCGCCCAGTCTTCCATTACCGGAACGGTTAAGGACGCATCGGGCGCCATCCTTCCGGGCGTCACCGTCGAAGCGGCGAGTCCGGTCCTGATTGAAAAGGTCCGCTCGGCCGTCACCGACGGCACCGGCACCTACCGCATCGTCGACCTGCGGCCCGGCACCTACACGGTGACGTTCACGCTCACGGGATTCAGCCCGGTGAAGCGCGAGAACTTCGTCCTCGCGGCCGACTTCGTCGGCACGCTGAACACGGAGATGAAGGTCGGAGGCCTCGAAGAGACGATCACCGTGAGCGGCGAGAGCCCGATCGTCGACGTGCAGACGACAAGGCAGCAGCGGACGCTCGATCTGGATCTCGTCCAGTCGATACCGACGGCGCGCGGCTACGCGGCCGTCATGCTGCTCATTCCGTCGATGGTGCAGTCGGGCGGCGGCAACAACAACGTCCAGCTCAGCGCGGGCATGATCGTCTTCGGCGGCCGCGGTGGCCGCGGCAACGAAGGGCAGAGCCAGATCGACGGCCTCGGCACCGGCGCGGCGATCAACGGCGGCGGCGTCTCGGGCTACGGCAACCTCGAGCTCGCGCAGGAAGTCGTGATGACGACGGCCGGCGGCCTCGGCGAAGCCGAGCAGGGCGGCCCGCTCGTCAACTTCATTCCGAAGACCGGCGGCAACACGTTCCAGACGCACGCGTACTACTCCGGCATGTCCGGATGGATGCAGAGCAGCAACTTCACGCCCGAACTGCAGGCGCAGGGCATGACGACGCCGCAGAAGACGCTGTATCTGCAGGAGTCCAACCTCTCCAACGGCGGACCGCTGAAGAAGGATCGCCTCTGGTACTTCCTGAACGTGCGCTATTCGGCGAGCGGCACGACGCTGCCGGGCATGTTCTACAACCTGAACGCCGGCGACCCGACGAAGTGGACGTACGCCGCCGACACCTCGCGTCCGGCGGAGAACAGCCAGCTCGGATCGATTAATCCGACGGCGAGGCTGACGGCGCAGGTGTCGCCGAAGCACAAGCTGAATCTCTACTGGGATCCGAGCAGCTACCGTCTCAGCGATCGTCCCGCGATCGGCGGCATCACCGGGCCGACGGCGGGCGCGCCGGAGACGGCGACCGTGTCGGGCGGCACGGGATGGAAGGGCGGCTACTCGCGCATGGAGACGGCGCGGTGGACGTCGGCGCAGACGTCGCGGCTGCTGCTCGAAGCGGGCGTGTCGGCGTATCAGCAGAACTGGAACGGCCGCGAGCGGCCGGGCAACGACCGGACGCTGATTCCCGTCACCGAGCAGTGCACGGCCGGCTGTCCGACCAACGGCAACATCCAGGGCCTCGTCTACCGCGCGCAGACGTGGAACGCGGACTTCATGGAGCCGATCCGCTGGAACATGTCGGCGACGTACGTGACCGGCGCCCACAGCTACAAGCTGGGCTACGTCGGCGCGTTCTACTGGGACACGCGCAACCCGAACGGCAACGTCAACGATCTCTCGTATCGCGTCAACAACGGCGTGCCGAACCAGCTCACCGAGTTCCTCTTCCCGTATCGCACGGATACGCGCGTGCGGATGAACGCGGTGTTCGTGCAGGATCAGTGGACGACGGGAAAGATGACGCTGCAGTACGCGCTGCGCTACGACCACGCGTGGAGCTACTATCCGGCGCAGCAGCTCGGTCCGACGCGCTTCCTGCCGAATCCGATTCTCTTCCCTGAAACCCAGGGCGTGCTCGGCTACAACGACATCGACCCGAGGTTCGGCATCGCGTACGACCTGCACGGCGACGGCAAGACCGCGCTGAAGTTCAACGTCGGCCGGTATCTCGAGATGGCCGTCGCGGGCAACGGCAACTACTCGTCGCTGCTGCCCTCGTCGCGGATCTCGACGAGCGTCACGCGCAACTGGAACGACGCGAACAGGAACTTCAACCCCGACTGCGATCTCAATACTCCGCAGGCGAACGGCGAGTGCGGAACGATCAGCGATCTGAATTTCGGGAACCCGAATGCGACGCCGAGCCTCTCGTTCGATCCCGCGATTCTCCAGGGCTGGTTCAACCGGCCGTCGGACTGGATCATCGGCGCCACGATCCAGCAGCAGCTGCTGACGCGGATGTCCGTGTCGGTCGGCTACACACGCCGCTGGCTGTCGAACTTCACGGTCACCGACAACCTCGCCGTCGCGCCGTCGGACTACACGCAGTTCAGCGTCACCGCACCGTCCGATCCGCGGCTGCCCGGCGGCGGCGGCTACGTCGTGTCCGGTCTGTACGACGTGAACCCGAACAAGTTCGGCCAGACCAACAGGCTGAGCACCTATTCCAACAACTACGGCTCCATCACGCAGATGTACAACGGCGTCGATGTGAACGTCGTCGCGCGCATCCGGGCCGGCTTCCAGGCGCAGGGCGGTTTCAGCACGGGCAAGCGCGTCACCGATTACTGTGCGGTGCGCGCGGTGCTGCCGGAGATGACCGGCGGCTTCTCGACCGGCAGCGAGGTGCCGGCGTTCAGCCCCGTCAATCCGTACTGCCATGTCGATCCGGGCATCACGACGCGGTACACGGGAGCGGCGACGTACACCCTGCCGAGGATCGACGTGCTCGTGAGCGGCGTGCTGACGAGCAGCCCCGGCATTCCGGTCGCCGCCAACTGGACGGTGCCGAGCGCCACCGTCGCGCAGACGCTCGGCCGTCCGCTCTCGGGCGGCGCGGCGAACGTGACGATCAACCTGCTGAACCCGGGTCAGGTCTACAGCGATCGCGTGAACGAGCTGGATTTGCGCCTCGGCAAGAACGTGAAGTTCGGCGCGTCGAAGCTGAACGTCTCGATCGATCTGCTGAACGCGCTGAACCTCAGCACGATCATCATTCCGAACCAGGCGTTCATTCCCGGCGGCGCGTGGCTCACGCCGACCGGCACGCAGACACCGGTCATGACGGCGCGCACGGCCAAGCTGACGATCCAGTACGACTTCTAATCTGGCAACTGGTTAATCGGGGAATCGGGTAATCGGGGAATCGAGGCGGCGGGTGAAAACCCGCCGCCTTTTTCTTTCTCTCACTCTCCGGTCTGGTTCGCGTACTGAATCCCGCGGCGCGGCCGGACGATCCCTTTCTTCAGATCCTCTGCGATCGCCTTGTCCTCGGCGCGGTCGGCGCTGAGCGCGTTCGGCACGGCGTAGTCGCCTTCGAGGCACTCGTACGGCAGCAGCTGATAGCCGGGCGGCGACGTCAGCGGGAGCCTGATCGTCCAGGGCTTCACGTACGTCTTCGGGTCGTCGATGTGTACTTCGTACCGCAGCTCGTCGGCGTCGACGCGCGTGATGCGCTCGGTGAGCTTCATGTCCGCGCTGTGGCGCAGGCCGTTGCCGTTCGGCCCGATGCTCGTCTGATCGGTGAGGTTCGTCGTCTCGATGACGAGCGTGTTGCCTTCCCAGCGGCCGCGCGAGTCGCCGAGGTACTGCCGGATCTTCGGGCTGACGTGCGGACGTCCGTCGGTGTAAATGACGCGCGTGTCGTGCACCATCTCGTAGCTGATGATCACCATCCCCGGCGCCTGCATGATCCGGTTGCCGTTGCCGTAGACGACCGGCAGCACCGAGCCGATGATGCCGCGCGTGATGCAGCGATCGTAGAGCGTGAAGTCGTACTGATCGCGGAACGGCCCTTCGCCGAACGTGCCGCGGTCGCGCGGCGCCGCGCGCGTGAGCGCCTCCCCGGTGAATGCCGGCGTCCGGCCGTCGGCGGGTTCGACGATGAGCGACGTCTGGCGCGGCGACTTGTTCAGCCACGCGCCGTCGTTGCGGAACGAGCCGATCGCGTTCTCGGCCGCTTCGCGTGTCTTCCTGTCGTTCTTCACTTTCTCCGCGTATTCCTCGTCGCTGAGCTCGGGGCGCGTGCCGAACTTCTCGGGACGATCGCGCGGGATGCCGCGCGCGAGATCGCTCGTCCACACTCCGGAGATGTCGGGATCGCCCCAGGCTGTCTTCGGCTGCACCAGGGTCTTCGTCTGCGCAGCAATCGAGACCGACGCGGTGAACGCAAGCAGGAGAGTGAAGTACTTCATAATGCCCCTCATTTTGAGGCACAATCCGCCCATGCGCGCATACCGTTCCCGCATCGTGATATTGGCTGCGGCGATCGTCGCCGCGGCAGAGCTGGCCGCCGCGGCACAGGCTCCGGCGGTGCCGGACGCGGTCGCCGCGGGGCAGCAGCTGTATTTGAAGAATTGCGCGTCCTGCCACGGACGCAACGGGCAGGGCGGCCCGGGCAACGATCTGATCCCGGCCGCGCCGAGCCTGACCGGCGACAAGTGGGATCACGGATCGACCGATCAGGCGATCTTCGACAACATCAGGAACGGCATCGCGCCCGACTTCAACATGGTGCCGTTCAAAGACAAGCTGAAGGACGACGAAATCAAGAGCATCGTCGCGTTTATTCGGTCGCTGGAAAAGAAGAAGTAGGCAGGAAGGGCAGGCCGCCTATCCTGCCCGTCCCGCCCATCCCGCCTATTTCGAAAGCGCGTCCGGCCTCACCTGGAACTTCACGAGCTTGCTGGTGTTGCCCTTGCCGCCTTCCGCGTGGAACGGCGCACGGGTCGCGTACGTCGTGTAGATCGCTTTGCCCTTCCAGCCGGACGTCGGATTGTCGATGCGGCCGTCCATGCCCTTCGCGAAGAAGCCCATCGGATACGGCACGCGGAACGTCAGGAACTTGCCGTCGACGAGCGCGAGCAGTCCTTCGGACAGGTTGCCGGTGGAAATCGGCACTTCCTTGCCGACGCCGAGCATGTCGAAGCGATCGACGAAGTCGTAGTAGACCGAGTCGGCGCTCGCGCTGTCGACCGCGCCCTTGTAGTTCGGGCCCGGCAGATCGTAGAGCGTCCAGCCTTCGGCGCAGTGCTGTCCCGTCGCCGTCGGACCGTTGAGCGGCCCCTTGCACTTGCGGCGATCGAAGCTCGCGAGCTGGCCGCTCGAGAGCACCGTCCACACGACGTTGTTGCTGTCGACGTCCATGCCGCGCGGTGCGAAGCCCTGCTTCGGATTCTTCGGGTTGTTCCACGGCACTTCGTAGTACTCGGTCAGCGCCGTCTCCGGCGGATGCGCGCCCGGCACCACGCGGCCGAGTCCGCCGGGGAATCCCTGGACCGTTCCCCAGATCGATCCGTCGAACGCGGGCGAGTCGCCGTAGAACGAGATGTTGAGACGGCGATCCTTCGCCGGATCCGCCGGCTGATTCGGTTCGGTGTAGCCGGCGTCGCGCTTGCCGTTGCCGTTGTTGTCGAGGATGAACGCCGTCCAGCCCTGCGCCTGCTTCTCGTCGTGGGTTTTGTCCCACACCTTGATGTCGAACCAGCCTTCGACGCCCGCGGGCCCGAACGAATTCCAGATCACGTCGTTCTCATCGATGTTGACGTGGCCCCACGTGTAGCACGTGTCGATCGTCGTCAGCGTCTTCGTCTTCGGGTCGTACATCTCGAGCCCGCGCTGACTGGTGTTGATCGGCAGAAGCTTAGCGGACGGATGATCCGAACCCGCGCGACACCAGTCGGGCGTCTGCGGTTTGCGCACGCGCGCGGCCGCCCACACGCGGCCCTGCTTGTCCATCGCGAAGCTGTGCACGGTGGTCTTGCTGTTCCAGATCGCTTCGTCGCCCCAGTACGGCGACGGTCCAGCCGGAGGCTGATCGCCCGAGCTCGGTGTCTCCGGATCGCGGACGATCAGCTTGATCTGGCTCGTCGTGTTCGTCTTCGGATCGACGACCGGCAGGTAGTCGCCGCTCTCCTCGAGCGCGCCGTAGATCGGTCCGTTCGGGTTCACCGTCGGGTTGCGCTTGTCGGTCGAGATCTCGTCGTGCATGTAGACTTTCGGATCCGCCCAGTCCCACATGGTGATCACGACGTTGCGTTCGCGGCCCTGCGGACGCTGCGGCTCCGCGTTCGGGAGCTCGCCCTTCGCGATGCGATCGGTCCAGTCCGCGTACATCGCGAGCGCGCGCTGGCGGCCGACCTGCGTGAACCGCGCGCTCATGCCGCCGCCGGCCTGGCCCGACTGAATGCGCTTGTCCCACGCGCTCTTCGAGTCGCCGCCCTGCATGAACATCTTCGGCACCGTGCGCGTCGCTTCGCCGCCCATCTGATGGCAGCCGGTGCAGCCGTCGGTGTTGACGACGTTGCGGATCCACTCGCCCTGGCTCTTGACGTTCGGCGAGATGCCGTTGCCCTGTTCGCCCGTACCGGGGAAATCGTTCTTCGGCGGCACCTGCATCAGCGCGAACCAGTACTGCGCCGGGTAGTACTGCGCCGCGGCCTTCCTGTCGGGCGCCGGCGTCGCCGTGAAGCTGAGCGTCTTGCCGGGACGCGACTTCACTTTCGCGGAGTCGACGAGGCCGTAGCCGCGGACCCACACGTCGTAGTCGGCGGCGGGAAGGTCGGGGATGACGAAGCGTCCGCGGTCGTCGGTCACGACGCTTTTGATCAGACGTGTCGGCGTGCTTCGTGTTTCCGCGATGACGAACACGCCGGCCTCGGGCCCGCGCGGTCCGGTGACGACCCCGCCGATGTCGTCGTTGTCGATGGCCGGCATCGCCGGCTGCTGCTGTGCGGTGCTGACCATCACGGCCACCGCGATGAACGCCCCCGCAAAGAGTTGAAGTCGCATAAACTCCTCCCTCGCCGGGGCCGATACTACTCCTACCGGCCTGGTCGTTGCACCAGGGACAGCCTTATGAAGAAAAGCTTCGCTGCAGTCGCCGCCATCGCCCTGATTGTCATGGGATTGCCCGCTTTGGCCTCGGCCGAGACATTTACATATGTGTGCGAGCCGTCGACAGATCCGGCCCCGCCGGACTGGTTCGGCGGGCCGTACACCGGCCAGGTCCGCATCATTATTGATACCCTGGCGAAATCGGTCGAACTGCGCGACAAGGACAATCGGATGCTCGGGGACTTCGAGCCGCCGGCCCGGCTGTCCGCGCTGAACAACTACAAGCTCGATCTCACCGTCACCGAGAGCACGATCAGCTGGGGCGTGATCGAGATGTGGGGATTCAGCGGCTACATCGATCGCAAGAGCGGCCGCCTCGACGCGATCTGGATCAATCCGCGCGGCTACAGCCCGAACACGCTGAGCCGGCAGTTCCACGGCACCTGCAAAACGCGGGACTACTGAAAGGCCTCAAGGCCGAGGGCTCAGGGCTTCCGGTGTTTGTCTAAGAAGTCGAAGATCTGCGGAGCGTACGTCAGGTACGCCTCGAGATGCGTGCCGCCCGGCACCGTCGCGTAGACGGTGTCCACTCCGGCGGCTTTCGCGGCCTCTGCCATCTTCTGCGACGCGGCGATCGGATTCACGTTGTCCTGATCGCCGTGAATCACCATCAGGGCGACTCTCCCCTTCAGACGATCGAACGGATAGGTGTCGTAGACGATCGGCGCGGAGCTGACGACGACCGCGGCGAAGCGCTCCGGGTATTTCTGCGCGAGATACAGCGCGCCCGATCCCGAGGGGTTCTGTCCGTGCAGGTAGATGCGTGACGTGTCGACGTTGTATTCCTTCGTGACCAGATCGATGACGTTGATCACGTCCTGCTCGGCGCGCTGATCTTCGAGCTCCGTCCATCCGGCGGCCGGCTTCGCCGCTCCCTGACGCGCGATCTGATAACGGCTGCCGTAGTACGGCTGGCTCAACCCGCGATACCCCATCGGCGTGACGACGATGTATCCGCGCTGCGCGGCGACGCGCACGAGGTTGTTGTCCGCGCGGTACGGACCGTCGACGGTGTTGCCGGCGCGGAGCGTGACCAGCATCGGCAGCTTCGTTGCGGCCGTCCACTTCGACGGCACGTACAGCCGGTACGGAATCGACTCGCCGGTGCCGGGAAAGTTGTAGATGCGGTACTGCTCGCCCGTCGCTCGGTACAGCGGGGCACCGGGATTCGGCTGCAGCGGTGCCGGAGTCTGAGCGACGAACAAGAGCGTCAGAAGCGCGGGGATGGCTCGCATAGGCGTATATTACGACTCCATGAACAGACGCGATGCAATGAAGGCGATGGGCGTCGGTGCCGTCGCCGCGATGCTGCCGGAGGCGGCGGCGCAGACGGCGTTTCCCAAGGGGGCGATCATCCGGACGATCCTCAGGGACTATGCGCCCGAGGATCTCGCGGGCGGCGCGACGCTTTTCCACGAGCACCTGCAGCTCGCGCGCGACTTCAACCAGAAGTTCTTCGCGGCGACCGCCGCCACCCGGGAGGCGAACGGATTGCCGCCGGCGCCGGCGCGCGGCGGCGGTGCCGGCCGCGGCAACGCCACGCCTCCACCCGACATCATGCACGACGTCGATCTCATGACCGCCGAGGTGCTGAAGGCGAAACAGGAAGGCAACATCGCCTGCATCGTCGAAGCCGGCCATCCCGAGATGGGGCGCGACATCAACTTCATCCGGCAGGTCGCGATGAAATCAGGCGTGCCGATCGTCATCGGCGGCGGCTTCTACTCGCAGCCGTGGTATCCGAAAGAGATTTCGACGATGAGCGAGGATCAGGTCCTGAAGGCGCTCCTCAAGCAGGTGGACGACGATGTCGTCGGGGCGTTCGGCGAGATCGGATCGTGGGACGAGATCTCGAAAGACGAACGGAAAGTGTTTCGCGCCGTCGGCCGCGCGCACGTCGAGACGAACATCCCGATCTTCACGCACACCGGGATTCCGGGAAAGTCGGCAATCGAGCAGCTCGACATCTTCGAAGACCAGGGCGTGAAGCCCGAGCACGTGTGCATCGGGCATCTCGGCAACCTCGTCGATCCGAACGTCGCCGTGCAGAAGACGATTTGCCGGCGTGGCGCATTCATCGGTTTCGATCGACAGGGCAACAACGACACGCCGCAGGTGCCGATGGTGATGGCGCTCATCGAGGCGGGCTTCGCCGATCACCTGCTGTTCTCGGCGGACGCGTCGAGCGGCTACGCGAAGACGATTACGGTGTTCCTGCCGAAGCTGAAGGCGGCGGGCGCCACCGACGAGGTGCTGCACAAGATCATGTACGACAACCCGCGGCGGTTCCTCGCTTTCATACCAAAGCGATCTCGTAAGCACTGATTACTTCGCGTCGCTTGATCCAGGACGGCGTGTGCAGTAACGTTTCGCGGTACTACACACGTCGCTAAGGGGGCTCCATGCGATCGATCTCGCGACTCATCTTTGCTGTTCTTGCCACGCTTCTTCTTCCCGGCTTCGCCCTTGCCCAGAATCAATCCGCCATCAACGGCACAGTCAGGGACAGCTCAGGCGCAGTCCTGCCCGGCGTGACCGTCGAGGCGGCCAGTCCTGTGCTGATTGAAAAGGTCCGGACCGCCATCACCGACGGCGGCGGCCAGTATCACATCGAAGATCTTCGTCCCGGCACGTACTCGCTGACGTTCACGCTGACAGGATTCAGCACCGTCAAGCGCGAAGGCATCGAGCTGACCGGCTCGTTCACGGCCACCGTCAACGCGGACATGAAAGTCGGCGCCGTCGCCGAGACGATTGTCGTCACCGGCGAGACGCCGGTGGTCGACGTCGTCAACGCGAAGCAGCTGCAGACGGTCAGCGGCGAGACGCTCGAGGCGATTCCGACCGCGCGGCTGTATCACAGCATCGCGACGCTCGTGCCCGGCGTGTCGGTCTCCGGATCGCAGGACGTCGGCGGCCTCGCCGGTCCGGTCACGGTGACGTTCAATATGCGCGGCGGCCCCGGCAACGAAGGACGCCTGACGCTCGACGGCCTGTCGCTCGGCGCGTCGCTCAACGGCACCGGTGTGTCGTACACGGTCGCCGACGTGCCGAACGCGCAGGAGATCACGTTCACGACCGCCGGCGGTCTCGGCGAGCTCGAAGTCGGCGGTCCGGCGATGAACCTCGTGCCGCGCCAGGGCGGCAACAAGTTCACCGGATCGTTCTTCGGAAACTGGGCCAACGACTCGCTGCAGACGAGCAACTACACCGACGCCATTCGCGCCGCGGGCCTCAGCGCCCCGAACCTGATGCAGAAGATCTGGGACAGCGACGGCGCGATCGGCGGGCCCATCCGCACCGACAAGCTGTGGTTCTTCGCGACGGCGCGCTATCAGGGCAACCGCAAGCTCGTCGCCGGCATGTTCGACAACGCCAACGCCGGCGACCCGACCAAGTGGACGTACGTCCCGAGCACGTCGCAGTCGCGCGACGACGGCACGTGGAAGAGCTTCAACGCCCGCCTGACGTGGCAGGCGTCGCAGCGCAACAAGTTCAGCTTCTACGAAGATCAGCAGTGGCTCTGCACGTCGTGCATGGGCGGCGGCAGCGCGACGACGGCGCCGGAAGCGCGCGGGAACAACCACGCGACGCCGACGGTGCAGCAGGTCACGTGGAGCTCGCCGTACACGAGCAAGCTGCTGCTCGAAGCCGGCTTCGGCACCAACATCATCGACGGCTACGGCACGCAGTTCAATCTGCCGAACGCCAGCGCGCTCATCCCCGTCGTCGAGGCGTGCACGGGCGGATGCGCGGCCAACGGCGGCATCGCGGGCCTGTCGTATCGCGGCAACAACTCGTATGTGGCCGACAGCGACGTGCTCAGCTGGCGCGCGTCGATCACGCGCGTCACCGGCGGCAACACCGCGAAGATCGGCTACTACGGCCAGTTCGTCCGCAATCACTTCCCGAACAGCGTCGTGAACGACACCTGGACCAGCTACCGGTTCAACAACGGCGTGCCGCTGCAGCTCACGCAGCTCGCCGGCCCGGCGCTCGTCAACACGCACCTGAAGACGCACGCGCTGTTCGCGCAGGACCAGCTGACCCTGCACAAGCTGACGATTTCGGCGGCCGTCCGGTACGATCGGTCGGCGAGCTTCTTTCCGGAGGAGCAGGTCGGCCCCAATCCGTTCATCCTGACGCCGACGGTGTTTCCGGCGCAGGACGGCACCTCGTACAACGACATCACGCCGCGCGCCGGCATCGCGTACGACGTCTTCGGCAACGGCAAGACGTCCGTGAAGGTGAACTTCGGCAAGTACCTCGCGGCCGCGGACGGCAGCTCGATCACGGGCGCGCTCACGAACCCGCTGTCGCGCATCTCGACGTCGGTGACGCGCACGTGGACCGACCAGAACCGCAACTTCCGGCCCGATTGCGATCTCAGCAACCCGCTCGCGCAGGATCAGCGGCCGTCCGGCGGCGATTTCTGCGGCCAGATCAGCGACCTGAACTTCGCCAAGCCCGTGTTCAGCAACACGTTCGACCCGGCGATCCTGCACGGCTGGGGCATCAGGCCGTACGACTGGAACTTCGGCCTGCAGGTGCAGCAGGAAGTCGCGCCGCGCGTGTCGGTGAACATCGGGTACTTCCGCCGCTGGTTCGGCAACTTCTTCGCGACGGACAACCTCGCGGTCACCGCCGCGGACTACTCGTCGTTCAGCATCACGGCGCCGGCGGACTCGCGGCTTCCGGGCGGCGGCGGCAACGTGATCGGCGGGCTCTATGATGTCTCGCCCGCGTTGTTCGGCCGGACCAACAACTTCATCACCAAGGCCGACAACTTCGGCAGTGAGACACAGCACTGGAACAGCGTCGAGATCAACCTGACGGCGCGCGTGCGCCAGGGCCTGACGTTCCAGGGCGGCACGAGCACCGGCCGCCTGACGACCAACGTGTGCGAGATCCGCGCACAACTGCCGGAGCTGACGATTACCGGCATTACGGGCCCGACCAATCCCTACTGCAACGTCGTTCCGCCGTTCCTCACGCAGTTCAAGGGCCTCGCGTCGTACAACGTGCCGAAGATCGACGTGCAGGTCAGCGGCACGATGCAGAGCATTCCCGGCGCGAACCTCGCCGCCAACCTGAGCGTGCCGACGGCCACGACCGCGTTGACACTCGGCCGTCCGCTTGCCGGCAACGCGCCGTTCGCGACGGTGAACCTCGTCAACCCCGGAGACATCCAGGGCGACCGCATCAACCAGCTCGATCTGCGGGTCGGCAAGGTGCTGCACTTCGGACGGTCGCGCGTGCAGGTGAGCGTCGATCTCTACAACGCCCTGAATTCGAGCGCGATTCAGTCGTACAACCAGACGTTCATCACGAACGGAAGCTGGCTGACGCCGACGTTGATTCTGCCGTCGCGGTTCGCGAAGATCACCGGGCAGGTGGATTTCTGAAGGGCAAAGAGCACAGGGCAGAGAGCCAGAGGACAGAGGGCACAGCGATGAAGAAGATTGTGATCACTGCAGCGGCGGTCGTGTTCGTCGCTGCGTCCGTTCCGGTGCTGGCGCAGTGGCCGAAGTTCGTGCCGCAGGGCGTGCCGATGAAAAACGGCAAGGTCGACGCCGACGCACCGGCGCCGAAAGCCGCCGACGGACATCCCGATCTGTCGGGCGTCTGGGAAATCACGCGCGACCCGAACGCGCCGCCTCCCGCGCAGGGGCGCGGCCGCGGCGGCCAGGGCGGCGGCTCTCCCTTCGGCAACATCGGCAACAGCATGCCGGACCGGAAGGCGCCGTATCAGCCGTGGGCCGAAGAGCTCATGAAGAAGCGCAAGGCCGACAACAGCAAGGACAACCCCGACGCGCACTGCATGCCGATGGGCATCGGCCAGCTGAACGCACACATCTATCCGCGCAAGATCATCCAGACGCCGAAGGAACTGTTGCTGATCTACGAAGCGTCGGGCACGACCGTGCGTGAAGTGTTCCTCGACGGACGTCCGCTGCCGAAGAAGGACGACGTCGACCCCTGGTACAACGGCTACTCCGTCGGTCACTGGGAAGGCGACACGCTCGTCGTCGAGACGACCGGTCTGATGGACGATCAGTGGCTGGACGTGCAGGGCAGTCCGCTCACGAGCGCCGCGAAGATCACCGAGCGCTTCCGCCGGCCGAAGTTCGGCCTGCTGGAGCTCGACGAGACGATCGACGATCCGAAGGCGTACACGATGCCG
>DATNBT010000093.1:0-33093 GCA_035571855.1 Vicinamibacterales bacterium | reverse complement strand
TCGGCAGGAACACGACGACGTCGCCGGCGGTGTGGCCGCGGCCGAGATAGCGGATCTGAATCTCACGCGAGCCGCGGTAGAGCGTCATGCGATCTTTGAGGGTGATGTTCGGCGGCGTCGGTTTCAGCTCGCGCTGCGACGCGAGGTTGTTCTCGGCGACCTTGATCTGCCGCTCCAGCATCGCCTGCGTCGTCGCATCCGATTCCGTGGCCAGCCGCTTCTTCAGATCGTCGATCTGTCCAGGCAGTCCGGTCAGGTAGTTCTTATAGAGCGGCATGCCGATCGAGTTGCTCAGCAGCATCTGCCGCGTGTACTCGTGGCCGATGATGTCGACGCGGCTCTGGTCGAAGATCTGGTTCCCGTGCGCGTGATCGAAATGGAAGTGCGTGTTGATCACCGTCGTCACGGGCTTGTTCGTGACTTCCCTGATCTCGTCGAGCAGCACCGTCGCCGCGGCCGGCGACACGTGGTCGTCGACGACGATGACGTCGTTGTCGTTGACGATGAACGACGAGTTGCCGACGACAGCGAGGTTGCCGGTGCCGACGGCGTGATACACGCCCTCGCGGACTTTGTTGAAGCGGAACGCCTTCCCTGTGTGTTCCGTGCCGGCCGGCCTGCGCGACTGCGCGACGACGGTGATGAGGCCGATCGAGACGATGACGGCGAGCGTGAGCAGTCGTTTCATTGGAACACGTCAATCTATGGATAGTTCAGCAGCCGCGGCGCGCCGTGCTTCCACGGCTGTGCCGGGAGCGCGTAGCCCTTCAGGTTCGGCATCACGACTTTCGGCAGGCTCTGCTGATCCATCACGTCGTCTTCCTTGATGACGCCGTTCTTGAACAGCACGTACGCCGCCAGCGAATAGACTTCGTTCGGCGCGAGCGTGCCTTCCTTGCCGATGGGCATCGCGCGGTTGATGTAGTCCCACAGCACCGTCGAGTACGGCGAGTGCAGCGCCATGACGTTGTTGTCGTTCACGCACGGTGCGAGGCAGGGCGGCGCGTTCTTGTTCGTGCCGTCGCTCTTGATCAGCGTCGGCGCCATCGATCCCGAGCCGGTTCGCCCGTGACAGCCCGCGCAGCCTTTTTGCGTATAGAGCGCCGCGCCTTCCTTCGAGGTGCCGTGGCCCTGCGGCAGTTCCGCGCCGTCAGGACGGATCGCGATGTCCCACGCGCGGATTTCTTCAGCGGTGGGTGCGCGGCCGACGCCGAACGTCGGCGACTGCGCCGAGAGAGCAGCGCTCACCGCGGCGACGGCGCCGAAGAGCAACGTGACGCGCAGGACGTTACGCCAGGCCATTGTGCACGCTCCCATCGCTCGCAATCCGCCACGGCTGGACGGTGTTGTCGTTGCCCGGGACGCGGAAGCCGGCGTCGAGCGGCTTGTTCCAGTATTTCGCCGCTTCAGCGCGCGTCGGCTGCACCGTGCCGAGTTCGTCGGTGCACCGCGACATCAGCACGCATTCCCTGCCGTCCCACTTCCAGTTCAGGCCGAACCGCGCGTGCGCCATCTTGTAGAGCGGCGACTGCAGTTCGGCGGCGCGCCACGTCTGGCCGCCGTCGGTGGAGATGTCGACCCTCTTCACCGCACCGCCGCCGGACCACGCGAGGCCGCTGATCTGATAGAACCCCGGACCCATCAGCTGCTGTCCCCCGGACGGGAACGTGATGACGGACTTCGGTCCGATCATGTTCGTCAGCGACGCGGCGCGCGCATCCGGCTGGATGTGGCCGTAGTCGTCGTACGTCATGTAGTAGCGATCGACGACTTTGATCCGGCGCAGATACTTGATCTGGTGGATCCCTTCGAAGCCGGGCACGATCAGCCGCAGCGGAAAACCCTGTTGCGGACGAATCGCCTCGCCGTTCATCGCGTACGCGACGAAGCAGTCGTCCATCGCTTTCCCGAGCGGAAGACTGGACGCGCCTTTCACTTCCTCGGCGCCTTCCGCGACGATCCACGACGCGTCTTTCTGCACGCCGGCTTCCTTCAGCAGCAGCGGCAGCGACACGCCCGTCCACTCGGCGCAACTGGTGAGCCCGTGCGTCTCCTGCACCGTCTTGTGCCGCGCCTGCGCGCGGTTGCCGAGGCACTCGATGAAGTGAATGCGCGACACCGACGGCAGCCGCTTCAGTTCGTCCACGGTGAAGACGAGCGGGCGATCGACCATGCCGTGGATCATCAGCTTGTGCTCGGCGGGGTTGATGTCGGGCACGAACGACCCGCGGTGCGTCGCGACGTAGTGGAGCGAGGACGGCGTGATGATGCCGACCGAGTCCTGCAGCGGCGTCAGCACGTGGAAGGTGAGGCCGAACATGTCCGGCGACATGCGCTCGGCGACGGGCACCCGGACCGACTTCACGTAATGTGACCGCTCGCCGTAGGCGATGAGCTCCTTGGCGAGCTCCTTCGGATCCTGCGGCGCGCCGCCGTGGTCGTGTTGTTCGGGAGTCTGGGCGCTAGCGGTTTTCGCGGCGCCGAGCGCGAGACCGGCGAGGGCCGCGCCTTTCTTGAGGAACCTCCGCCGCCCGCGTGGTGTGGAAGCCATAGGTCTCTCCTTCGGGGCACATCATATGCCGTGTCGAGCCTAACTGGCCCGCTTTCCGTGGAGCAGCATGTCGAGCGCCTGCTCCATCGATCCGGCGGGGACGATGTCGCCGGCGTTGACGAAGAAGATCTCGTCGGCGCCCGCGATCGTGTTGAGGCGGTGCGCGATGATGACCTTCGTCGTCGACGCCGGCAGCCTGTCGATGATCTGCTGCAGCAGCTGTTCTGTGACGGTGTCGATGTTGGCCGTCGCTTCGTCCAGGATGAGCAGTTCCGGATCCCGCAGCACCGTGCGCATGAACGCGATGATCTGTTTCTGCCCCAGGCTGATCGTCGTCGCGCTCGCCGCCACCGGAGTCTGGAGTCCCTGCTCGAAGCGTGTGAGCAGCCGATCCAGATTCCTCTCGGCGAACAGCGCGAGCAGCTGTTCATCGGTGCAGGACGCGTAGCGCTCGTTGCCGTACAGGATGTTGTCGCGAATCGTTCCGGTGAAGAGCAGCGGATCCTGGAGGATGAAACCGATCTTGCGGCTCCGTTCCTGGGGCGTGCACGAGCGGATGTCCCGGCCGTCGAGCAGGACGCGCCCGGCGGTCGGATCGTAGAGCCGCGCCATGAGCGATGCCGTCGTCGTCTTGCCGCCGCCGGTCGGCCCGACGAACGCGTACGTCTTGCCGGCTTCCAGCTTGAACGTCGCGTCCCGGAGCACGTCCCGCCCGCCGGGGTACGCGAACGTGACTCCGTCGAATTCGAGCACCGCCCCGGGGCGGGGCGCCTCCGTCGACGGCACGACGAGGAGATTCGATTCGAGCCGGAGCACGGCGGAGATGCGATCGAGCGCGGCGAGCGCCTGCTGATACGCGGTCCACACCACGGCGAGCTGGCGGAGCGGGATGTAGAAGTTGTTCACGTAGAGGAAGAAGCCGATCAGCAGGCCGATGGTGAACTGTCCTTCCCCGATGAGGATCACGCCGTACGCGAGCACCGCGACCTGCGCGAGGTTGTACGCGAGGCCGTAGATCGGCTGGAACAGGTTGTTCGCCAGGCCCGCGTCGACCGACGCCGTGTACGTCTGGCTGTTGGCGGCGTCGAATTTTCTGCGGAAGTAATCGAGGCGGTTGAACGCGACGATCACCCTGAAGTTGCTCAGGCTCTCGGTGATTTCCGCGCTCATGCCGCCGAGCGACTGCAGGCTCTCGAGGTTCTTGTGCTTCACCCACGCGGAGAGCAGCCGCGTGACGATGATCACGCCGAGCGCCGGCGCGAGCGCGACCAGGCCCAGCTTCGTGTTGAGCGTGAGGATGAAGATGGCCGCGCCGGTCATGAAGAACAGGTTGCTGGCGAACTGCATGAGCGACTGCGCGAAGAATACGTTCAGCTTGTCGGTGTCGTTGTTGATGCGCGAGATGAGATCGCCGGCCTTGTTCTGGTTGAAGAAGTCCACCGGCAGCTCCTGCAGCTTCGTGAAGATCGCGTTGCGGAGCTTGTAGAGCATCTGCCGGCCGACGCGTCCCATCTCCAGCGTCTGCGCGTAGGTCGCGACGAGGCCGACGAGGTAGATCCCGAGCAGAATCGCCGCCCATCGAAGGACGCCGGCGAAGTCGCCGCGGCGGACGTTGTCGTCCACGACGCGCGCGATGATGACGGGGCCGAGCAGGCCGCAGACCGAGCTCGTCAGCATGGCGAGGGCGGCGAGCGCCACGGTGCGCTTCTCGTCGGCCATGAGCGGCGCGATCCGCTTCAGCGCCGCGCCGAGCGTCGCCTTGTGGGCGGCCTGCTGGCCCGCCGGGCTACTGAGCGCGTAGTAGTTCGTAGTGGCTGGTGCTTCGCTGGGAGTCATGAATCTGCACGTATTCCGGAGACGTCTCCATGAGGCGCGTGTGAGTGCCGGAGGCGAGGACTTCGCCTTCCATCAGCACGACGATCTGGTCGAAGTCTTTCACGGCGTCGATCTTCTGCGTCACCGAGAGGATGGTGATGCCGGGGTAGTTCCGGTGGACGTTCTCGAGAATCTGGCGCTCGGTGGCCGAGTCCACGCGCGCCGTGAAGTCGTCGAGCAGCAGCACGCGCGGATTGAGCGCGAGCGCGCGCGCCAGCATCACGCGCTGCTTCTGGCCGCCGGAGAGGCTCGTGCCGCGCTCGGACACGACGGTGTCGAGCCGGTCCGGCAGCGACTCGATGAAGTCCTTCAGTTCAGCGGTCGCGATCGCTTTCTCGAGGTCGGCGTCCGTGACGGTCTTGCTGAACGCGATGTTCTCGCGCAGCGTCAGGTTGAAGACGATCGTGTCCTGGAACACGAACCCGATCTGCGCGTGCAGGCGTTCCTTCTGGTACTCCTCGATGTTCCGGCCGTCGTATTCGACCGTGCCCGAGGTCGGCTTGAGCAGCCCCGTCATCAGGTAGAGCAGCTGCGTCTTGCCGGCGGCCGTGGGCCCGATCACGGCGGTCCGCGTGCCGGCCCCGGCTTCGATCGACACGTCGCGGAGGACGTTCCTGCCGCCGAGCGTCAGGTTCACGTTCCGCACGGCGAAGTCGCCCCGCAAGGTGTCGGTCGCCGTCCCCGTCGGCGGCTTCTCCGGCGCGTTGAGCACCATCGACAGGCGCATGTACGAGGCGCCGGCCTGCGCCATGACGTTGCTCATGAAGCCGATCATGATGACCGGGAAGATCAGGATCGAGAGATAGCCGTTGAAGGCCGAGAAGTCGCCGAGCGTCATCGAGCCGTTGATGACGAAGCGGCCGCCCATCGTCAGAATCATCAGCGTCGCGAGGTTGACCGAGAACGTGATGACGGGAATCAGCGCGGCGAACAGCCGCAGGATGTTGAGGCTGATGTCCCGCGCCGCGCCGCTGGCGCCGACGAACTTCACGTACTCGACCTGCTCCGAGTGCATCAGCCGGATCAGCGCCGCGCCGAGGATGCTCTCGTTGATGACCTTGTTCAGCCGGTCGATCGCCTGCTGCGCCTGCATGAAGAGCTTCCGGACGCGCCTGAGGACGACGTTGAACGTGATCCCGATGACCGGGAGGACCGTCAGCACCGAGAGGCCGAGCTTCCAGTTGATCGACAGCAGCAGGACGCTCGCGCCGATGATCAGGAACACGGACGCGATGAGCGACGCCACCGCCTGCGAGATGAACATCTTCACGGCGTCGACGTCCGACGTGAGGTTCGTGAGCAGCGTCGCGGGCGTGACCTGCTGGATGAACGCGTGGTCCTGCCGCGAGATCTTGTCGACGAGCTTCGTGCGCAGATCCCTCGCGACGCGCTCGGACGCCAGCGTCTGGGCCAGGTTCTGCAGGTACAGGAACAGGAAGATGCCGAACGCCACGGCCGACAGCTCGATCACCACCGGACGCAGCACGAGCTGTCCCTGCGTGTAGGCGTCGATCGCGCGCGCGACGATCTTGGGGACCGCGAGGTTGAGCGCGTTGCCGACAATCGTCAGCACCGCGAGCAGCGCCACGAGCGGCCGGTACGGCCGCAGCAGCGCGAGCAGGTTCGGACCCTTCGGCCGCGCTGGTCGTACGGGCGGCTTTTTTTCCGCGGCAGTGTCCGGCATTGGTTCTAAAAGGAGTGGGAAGATTCTAACGCTGACGCTCGGTCGGAGTTCGCGGATTATAGTCAATCGCGATGACAGAACATCCCCTGAGCGGCATCACCGTCGTCGCGCTCGAACAAGCGGTGGCTGTGCCGTTTGCGACGCGCCAGCTCGCCGATCTCGGCGCGCGCGTCATCAAGATCGAGCGCCCGGGCGCCGGCGATTTCGCGCGCGCGTACGACACGACCGTCAAAGGCCTCGCGAGTCATTTCGTCTGGCTCAACCGGTCGAAAGAGTCGCTGACGCTCGACGTCAAGCGGGAGGAAGGCCGCGACGTCCTGGCGCGCCTGCTCAGCCGCGCCGACGTGTTCGTGCAGAACCTCGCGCCGGGCGCCGCGGACCGCCTCGGCCTCGCGCCGGCGGAATTGCGCCGCCGGTTTCCGAAGCTGATCGCCGGCGGCCTGAGCGGATACGGCAGCACCGGCCCCTACGCGGACAAGAAAGCGTACGACCTGCTGGCGCAGAGCGAAGTCGGCCTCGTGTCGATCACCGGGACGGAGGAGACGCCGTCCAAGGTGGGTCTGTCGATCGCCGACATCGCCGGCGGCATGTACGTCTACTCGGGCGTGCTCACCGCGCTGCTCCAGCGCGCGCGGACGGGTGAGGGGACAACGTTCGAGGTGTCGCTGTTCGAGGCGCTCGGCGAGTGGATGGGCTACGCGATGTACTACAGCATGGGCGGCGCACCGCCGAAGCGGACGGGCGCGAGCCACGCGACGATCGCGCCGTACGGCCCGTTCAAGACGAGCGACGGCGAAGTGATCTTCGGCCTCCACAACGATCGCGAATGGGCCACGTTCGCGCGCGACGTGATCGATCGTCCCGAGCTCGCCGGCGACGCGCGCTTTCTCGGCAACCACCAGCGCGTCGCGAATCGCGCGGCCATGGAAGCCGAGATCAACAGAGCACTTGCGCCGCTCTCCACCGTGGAGGTGATTCGCCGCCTCGATCGCGCGCACATCGCCAACGCGAGCATGAACACGCTGCTGCAGTTCATCGACCATCCGCAGCTGAAAGCGCGCGGCGCGTGGCGGGACGTGCCGTCGAGCGCGGGCACGATTCCCGCGCTCGTGCCGCCGGTGCGCATGGAAGGGGTCGAGCCCGTCATGGGCGCGATTCCGGCGCTCGGCGAGCATACGAGCGCGATTCTCGCGGAACTGGGTTATCCGTCGGCGACCGTCGACGAATGGCGGAGCAACGGCGTCATTTGAGGTACGCGATCAGCCACACGAGCGTGAGCGGGCTGAGGATCGTCGTGAAGAAGACGACGCTCGTCGAGAACGCCGCATCGAGATCGAATTCGAGCGCGAGCACCGTGGTCACCACGGCGGCCGGCATCGACGCCTCGATGATCGCGGCCTGACGCGCGGCGCCGGCAATTCCCAGCATCGTCGTCAACCCGAACGCGATGACCGGCGCGACGGCCAGCGACAGCACCACTGCCGCGGCCACGGCGGCCGGGCGCTTCGGCATGACCGCGCGCTCGAGCTGCATGCCCAGGACGAGCAGCATGACAGGAATCGCGGCATCGCTCAGCAGTCCAACCGGGCGCAGGACGACGGGCGGGACCGTCGTGTGCGTGCCGAGGACGATGACGGCGGCGGTGACCGCGTAGATCGCGGGCACCTTCAGCAGCCGCGTGAGCGCGAGCCTCATGCTGCCGTGGCCGCTCGCGGCGACCAGAATGCCAGCCGTATATATAAGGATGGCGCTCGTGACGAAGTAGACGCTGGCGAACGCGAGCGCCTCTTTCCCGAAGGCGAACAGCACGACCGGCAGCGCGTAGTTGCCGCTGTTGGAGAACATCGCCACCAGCAGGAAGCTGCTGAGCGTCATCCGGTCCAGGCGCAGCGGCAGCGACACCAGCCTCGCGACGATCCCGACGGCGATCGTCAGCAGGACGCAGAACGCGGCGACGCGCAGCGACTGCGATCCGCTGATTTCCGTCGTGACGAGCTGATAAAAGACAAGACACGGCGACAGCGCGTTGAAGGCGACGGTCGACAGCGTCCGCACTTCGGCGCGGAAGCGGCGGGCGAGGACGAAGCCCACCGCGGCGAGGATGAAGATCGGCAGGATGTCCGACGCGAAGATCGAGCCGACGAGCGGGACGTTGAGCATGCAGCGCAGGCCTTCAGGCCTGCCTAGCGGATGTTATCCGGGAAGGAGAAGACCGGATCGACGTCGACCGGCACGTCCTTCGCCGCCGCAAGCACGTTCGTCAGCGCCGGCGGCATCCTGTCGTACTTCGCGAACCACGCTTCGGCGCGCGCGCGGTTGCCGGTCGCTTCCTGCTCGAGCAGCTCCTTCGCGAGCGACGCGATGGCCGCCGGCATCCTCTCGTAGTTGATGATGAACCGTCCGCCGCCGCCGACGATCGCGCCCTGCTCGGCGAGGTAGTTGAACTCCATCATCTCGGCGCGGCCGTGCGCCTCGCCGGTGCCGAACCGCACGGTCCGGAAAATTCCGGCGACATAGGACGCGTAGTACTCCGGCAGGCGCTCTTTCGGCAGCGCGCCCTTGTCGACGAGCCACTTCAGCGACAGCATGCCGACGACGTCGGCTTTCGCTTCTTCGAGGCCGCCGAAGATGCCGCCGATCGCCTCGCGGATGTCCATTTGTTGCCCGTTCACCCGCGAGAAGGCGGGGCCGAGGCCATGACAGATCTCATGCATCAGCGTCGACCCCATGTAGCCATCGGCGGAGGCCTGCTTCGCCTGGCCGGGGTCCATCACCCTGGCCGCGAGCGGCAGGATGACTTCGGTGACGCGCGCGTCCATGAAGTTCTTGAAGAAAATCTTCTTGGTGCCTTTCTGCTGGTGGATGCGCGGATCGTTCGGCAGGTTGTCGGCGACCGCCTGGTAGCCATGGCGCAGATCGCCGGCGCGGAACGGCGCGTCCATCACCTCCATCGGCGTCGCGTGTCCGCGGACCGACGGCCGATCTTCGGCCGCGAGCGGCAGCGAGTCCTGGATGTCGGCGACGTAGCGCTCGTAGACGTCGAGCTTCTGGCTCTCCGCTTCGTTGCGGATCAGGATCGAGGCGCCGTACGACGTCTTCACGCCGAGCAAATCGTCGAGATACGTCTCGTACGGCGCGTAGATGATGTCGAACTTCGGGTTCTTGAGATCCAGCCACGCGATGTCGCTGTTGTAGTAGTCGTCATTGAGAATCGCTGTCGCGCGGAGGCGGAGGAAGTTCGCGAACGCGGGATCGTCCGAAAAGTCGGCCGCCTTCCGCAGCGCGGCCGCCGCCGGCCGTGTGAACTCGACGAACTTGCTGTGGTAGAACTCGCCCGACAGGTCCTTTCTGTCCGCGCCGGTGCGGGTGACGATGCTGTACGGGCTGTAGATCGCCGGCTTTCGCGCGGGATTCCTGGCGACGTACGCCTCGATGTCCGCCCGCGTCACGTCCGGCGGGTAGAGCGCATGTCCCGGCGGCATCGGCAGCGTCCCCACGAACGGCTTGTTGCTGTCGACGAGATCCCACCGGCTGCCGTTGATGACGAGGTACCGGCGCACTTTCTGCGCGAGCGGCGAGCTGTCGCCTTCGAGCGCTTTGTAGAGCGCGAGGCCGTCGGGATCGCTCTGCCGCCAGTACATGCTCTCGAGGGCGCGCAGCGCGACGACGAGCTGATCGACCATGTCGCGTTCGCGCTGGCTGAGCGCGGCCGCGTTGTACGGCATCCGCACGACCTTGAATTTCGCGAGGCGTTGATCCAGATCTGGAGCGACGCTCTTCAGCGCCGCGGCGGTGTCGACCTTCGGCTGGGCCGTGATCGTGGCGGAGACGAGGAGCGTGGCGATCGCGATGAAGCGCTTCATGCGCCGCATTGTGTCACGTACGAGTCACCGTCGCCACGTACGAGCCACGGAGGCACAGAGACAAATGCAAAGGCATTCGCGTCCTCGGTGGCTCAGTGGCTCGTACGTCCTGCTCGTACGTGATCGAGTAGTATTGGCAACTTAGTTTATGAAAGCCTTCACCGAGAGCTGGCTCACGCAATTCCGCGACCGCGTGAACGCGGACCCGGAGATGTCGGTCATCGGCGACTGGTTCACCACGGCGTTCTCCCTCACCTGCGGCGACCGCCGCTGCATCGTCCGCTTCGACAGAGGCAGGCTCGTCGAAACGATGACGTCGCCGAAGATCGACGTGCGCTGCGCGTTCGGCTTCCGCGCGAGCGAGGAGATCTGGTCGAAGTTCTTCAGCCCGTCGCCCGAGCCGCTGTATCACGACTTCTTCGCGATGCTGATGCGCGTGCCGGGATTCGTGCTCGAAGGCGACACGCTCGCGGCCATGCAGAACGCGCGGGCCCTGCATCGAGCCATGAACGTCATGCGGACGCTGGGACAGTGACCACATTCGAGCCGATTGTCGGCAGGTATTTCGAGATCGACGTGGACGGCGATCCTTATCGCATCTTCGTCGAAGAAGCCGGACAGGGCATCCCGCTGCTGTGCCTGCACACCGCCGGCGCGGACAGCCGCCAGTACCGGCATCTGCTGAACGACGCGGCCGTGACGTCGAAGTACCGCGTCATCGCGTTCGACATGCCGTATCACGGGCGATCGAATCCGCCCGATCAGTGGTGGCTGCGGAAATACTCGCTGACGACGAAGGAGTACGTCGCGCAGATCCGCGCCGTGTGGAAGACGCTCGAGCTGGAGAAGCCGGTGGTCCTGGGCTGTTCGATGGGCGGCGCCATCGTCCTCAAGCTCGCGGCCGACTTTCAGCGCGAGCTCCGCGGCATCGTCGGCCTTGAATCGTCGGCGTATGCGCCGGGACGGTTCAATCAGTTCCTGCATCACCCGGCGATTCACGGCGGCGAGCTCGTCGCGAGCTACACCTACGGCCTGTGCGCGCCGTCGAGTCCCGAGCAGAGCGCGCGCGAGAACTGGTGGTACTACAGTCAGTCCGGGCCGGGCGTCTATGCCGGCGACGTCCACTTCTACAGCATCGACTGGGACGGCCGCGACGATCTGAAGAAGATCGACACGACGGTCTGCAAGGTGTCGCTGCTCACCGGCGAATTCGATTATTCCTGCACGCCCGACATGACGCGCGCGGCCGCGAAAGCCATTCCCGGATCGCGGCTCGTCATCATGGAGGGCATGGGTCACTTTCCGATGATCGAGAACTATCCGGTCTTCCGGAACTTCCTTCTCCCGGAGCTCGAATGGATGTCGCAGTAACACAGTCCAGGCGCGATCAGTGGCTGGCCTTCTGGGCCACGATGAGCGGATGGATCCTGGATGCGTTCGACTACAACATCCTCGCGATCATCCTGCTCGACATCCAGAAAAGCTTCACGGTCGACAGCGCGCTCGCCGGCGCGCTCGCGACGGTGACGCTCGTGATGCGCCTCATCGGCGGCGTCGCCGCCGGCGCGTCAGCCGACCGGTACGGCCGCAAGACGCCGCTGATGCTGTCGATCCTGTGGTTCTCGCTGTTCGCGTTCCTCAGCGGGTTCTCGAAGTCGTACACGATGCTGTTCGCGCTGCGCGCGCTGTTCGGCATCGGCATGGGCGGGATGTGGGCCGCCGGCATGCCGCTCGTCATCGAGCACACGCCGACGAACAAGCGCGGGATGGTCTCCGGCCTGCTGCTCGGCGGCTGGTACTGGGGATATCTCCTCGCGGCCGCCGCGTTCCAGTTCATCTATCCGATCTTCAACACCGCGCCCGACCGCGCGTGGCGCGCGATGTTCTGGATCGCGATCCTGCCCGGCCTGCTCACGCTGTGGCTGACGTCGAAGGTGAAGGAGAGTCCCGTCTGGCTCGAGCGTCAGCGCCAGCTCAAGGCGAACCCGGGCGCGTTCGCGAACGAGCCGAAGTTTTCGTTCCTGCGGATCTTCCAGCGCGATCTGATCTGGACGACGGTGCAGACGACGGCGGTGATTGGCGCGTTCATGTGTTCGTTCTATTCGATCGGCACGTGGTACGCGACGCTGCTGCGGCTCGAAGGACGGCCGACGCTGCCGTACCTCGTCGCGTTCAACCTCGGCGCCATCGGCGGCGTGGCGGCGTTCGGGCGCATTTCCGAAGGCTGGCTCGGGCGACGGGGCGCGACGACGATCACGGCGCTCCTCGGCATCGCGTCGATTCCGCTGTATCTCCACACGGCGAACCCGGCCCTGCTCGGCCTGGGCGCGTTCATGATGGGCGCGTTCGGCTGCGGCATCTGGGGCATGGCGCCGGCGTACGTCACCGAGCGCTATCCGACCGAAGCGCGCGGCGTGGGGCCCGGTTTCTGCTATCACGCCGCGGCGGCGATCGGATCGCTGATGCCGATCCTCATCGGCACGATGCGCGACAACGGCATGAACCTCGCCAACGCGATGTCGATCCCGATCGCCGTCGCGCTGTCCTGTTCGGCGGCGTTCATCTGGCTCGGTCCCGAAACCCGCGGCAGGCAACTCACGCAGTAACACTGAACGCTGAACGATGAACGTCGAACGACAAGCGCCGGTCCGTTTGGGATGGCTTCGCTCGGCGCCTGCATCGAGCAAGAGGGCACTTGCGGCCGCCGCGCTGGGCTGGATGTTCGACGGCTTCGACATCATGGTCTATTCGATGGTGCTGACGGCGGTGATCGCCGACTTCGGCATCTCGAAAACGATCGGCGGCGCGCTCGGATCGCTCACCCTCGCGGCGTCGGCGATCGGCGGCGTGCTGTTCGGCACGATCGCGGATCGGCGCGGGCGGCGCACGGGCATCATCGCCAGCGTGCTCATGTATTCGGTCTTCACCGCGGCGTGCGGTCTGGCGACCGCCGTGTGGCAGCTTGCGATCTTCAGATTCCTGCTCGGACTCGGGATGGGCGGCGCGTGGACGTGCGGCGCGGCGCTCGTGTCGGAGAGCTGGCCGGACGCGCACCGGGGCAAGGCGATCGGCCTGATGCAGAGCGCGTGGGCGCTCGGCTACGGCGGCGCGGCGCTGCTCGCCGCGGTCGTGCTGCCGCGCTACGGCTGGCGCGCGATGTTTCTGATCGGCGGCATTCCCGCGGTGACGACGTTGTGGATTCAGCGGTTCGTCGAGGAGCCGGACATCTGGAAAGCGCGAGGTTCGAGAGGTCCGCGTGGTTCGGGGTTGGGCTTCATCTTCAGAGCCCCCTATCGCCGAATCACCACATCCATCGTCGTCCTCAGTCTCTGCACGTTGTATGCGTACTGGGCGTTCAATTTCTGGGTCCCGTCGTATCTCCTGCTGCCCGGCGCTCAGCACGGCGCCGGGTTCAGCGCGAACACCGTCGCCACGCTCCTCATCGTCATGAACGTCGGCGGCTGGCTCGGGTACGTCACGTACGGCTACGTGGCCGATCGATTCGGCCGGCGCCCGAGCTTCGTGACGTATCTGCTGTCGGCGGCCGCGCTCGTGCTGCTCTACGGCGCGACGCAGTCGAAGATCCTGCTGCTCGCGCTCGGCCCGTTCGTGGGGTTCTTCGGCACGGGCTACATGAGCGGCTTCGGGGCGACCATCGCCGAGCTCTATCCGACGTCGGTCCGTGCCGCGGCCACCGGCTTCACCTTTAATATTGGTCGCGTCGCCAGCGCCGCCGCGCCGCTGCTGATCGGGTCGCTCGCGCAGACGCGCGGCTTCGGCGTCGCGTTCGGCACGGCCGCCGCGGCGCTCGTGCTCGGCGCGGCGACCTGGTTCTTCATCCCGGAGACGAAAGGGCAGGCGCTCACTTAATGGCTGTCAAAGAAGGCTGGACCGGACGCTGTTACGAAGACTTCGAGGTCGGCGACGTCTATCCGCATCCGCTCGGGCGGACGGTGCTCGCGGCCGACAACATCTGGTTCACGCTGCTCACGCAGAACACCAACCCGGTGCACTTCGACGCGCACTATGCGTCGCAGACGGAGTTCGGCAAACCGCTCGTCGACTCGACGTTCACCCTGGCCCTCGTGACGGGGCAGTCGGTCACCGACATCTCGCAGAACGCGATGGCGAACCTCGGCTGGGACGACGTCCGGCTGCCGAATCCCGTCTTCGAAGGCGACACCATCTACTCGCGCAGCGAAGTCCTCGAGAAGCGCGAGAGCAAATCCCGGCCGAACGTCGGCATCGTGACGTTCAAGACGATCGGCTTCAACCAGAACGGCACGGTCGTGATCGAATACAAGCGGACCGTGATGATCTACAAACGCGGCCACGTGCCGAAGATTGCGACGCCCAATGTCTGATCCCATGAACGACGTCCACGAAGTATTCGCCGTCCGCTACGCGCACCACGATCGGCACTCTCCCGAAAACTTTCTCTTCGGCGACCCGCACAACATCCTGCAGCCGCTCGCGTACTTCGTGTGGGTGATCCGCGGCCCGCACGGCACGTTCGTCGTGGACACCGGGTTCGACGCGGCGATGGCGAAGAAGCGCGGACGCACGATCGTGAAACCGATCGCCGACGGCCTCGCGTCGATCGGCGTGACGCCCGACGAGGTGAAGGACGTCATCGTCACGCACCTGCACTACGACCACTGCGGCAACCACGACGTGTTTCCGAAGGCGACGTATCACCTGCAGGACGGCGAGATGGCGTACGCGACCGGGCGGTACATGTCGCACGCGACGATGCGCATTCCGTTCGAGCTGGAAGACGTGACCGCGATGCTGGGAAAAGTGTTCGCGGGACGCGTGCAGTTCCACGACGGCAGCGAACAGCTCGTGCCAGGCGTGACGCTGCACAAGATCGGCGGTCATTCGAAGGGCCTGCAGTGCGTGCGCGTGAAGACGAAGCGCGGTCACGTCGTCCTCGCGTCGGACGCGACGCATCTCTACAGCCACATCTACGAAGGCCGCGTGTTTCCGGTCACGTTCTGCGTCGGCGACGTCGTCGAAGGCTACGCGACCATTAAACGGCTCGCCGACTCGCTCGATCACATCGTCCCCGGCCACGATCCGGCGGTGGTCGAGAAGTATCCGGCCGCCGCGCCGGGGCTGGAGAAAATGGTGGTGCGCCTCGACGTCGCGCCCAAATAAATTGCGCCGCCGACGCTGCGGCACGCGCGTTGCTCGTCCGACGATGCTACGATTGCGGTCCGCACGCCGCGCTCGATTCGTTCGGAGAAACGCGCATGAAAGACCAGGTGATTTCGGAACGTTTCAATAATCTCGATCGCCGGCTGTCGAGCGTTGAGCAGATTCTGCCAACCCTCGCGACGAAGGAGGACTTGAAGGCCTTCGCGACGAAGGAGGACCTGAAAGCCTTCGCGACGAAGGAGGACCTGAAGGCCTTCGCGACCAAAGAGGACCTCGAGCAGATGGGTGCGACGCTGCGTGGCGAGATTCGAGACGCAGAAGTCCGATCTCGCCGGCACATGGACGTCATCGGAGAATCGCTCCGCGGAGACATTCAGCTGATCGCCGAAAACCTTGCCGCGCTGATGTCGAGACGGTCTGGCGGCTGACTTGTGTAAGGAGAGAGACATGAGTACGCGGTTCACGGGAGCGGTTGCTGCGGTCGTCCTCGCGCTCGGCGCCGGCGTCGCAGCGCAGAACGTCCCGTCGCAGTTCGTCGTCAGCGGCAAGCTGGCCGAGCAGATCCAGGATTTCAACACGATCAATCTGGACACGGCGCAGCGGATTTCGGAAGCGTGCGAGCGGCTCGCCGCGGCGGAGAACGTCGGCATCAGCATCGCGGTGCTGGATGACGACGGCAACTTCGTCTACATGGACCGCATGGACGGACAGGGCTACCTGAACATCATCACGGCGGAAATGAAGGCGCGCACCGCGCTCATGCAGCGCGGCTCGAGCAAGCTGGTCATGAACCAGGTGCGCCGCGATCCGAACGCGGAGCTCCAGCGAATCCAGCTCGGCATGTTTCCGAATTCCGGCGGTCTGCCCGTCGTGATCAACAAACAGATGATCGGCGTCATCGGCATCGGCGGCTCGGCGCCGCGCGTGCCGGTGTGGAGCGACGAAATCTGCGGGCACAAGGCGATGCAGGAAGTGCTCGGCGCCGCGAACGTCGCTCCGCTTGTCGAGGATCTACCGAACCCGCAGCCCGCGCCTCCCGCCACTCCGGCGCCGGTGCCACGGTTCGCCAGCACGACGGCGCCGAAATCGAGCATCTCGAATCCGGAGTGGGTGGTCAGCTCGAAAGCGGGAACGACCGTGTACGACGGCAATCAGATTTCGCTCGCCGCGGCGAAGAAGGTCGCGAACGTGTGCCGCGACTTCTCGGCCGCGAAGGGCGGCGGCATGTCGCTCTTCGTCCTCGACACGGCCGGAGAGATGGTTCATGCGGAGCGCATGGACGGACAGGTGTTCAACAACATCCGCACGGCGCTGCTGAAGGCGCAGACGTCGCTCAAGACGCGCGTGCCGACGTCGGTGTACAACGCGCAGGCGCGCAACAACCCGGCCGGCCTGGCGCGGAACATCGAGCAGTTCGGCTTCTTCACGAATGCCGGCGGGCTGCCGATCGTCGTGGACGGCCAGATGATCGGCGCGATCGGCGTCGGCGGCGGCGCGGGCGGCGGCGGCGACGAGGCGTGCGCCATCGAAGGACTGAAGGCCACGTTCGGCGATCACGTCACGCTGCCGGTGTATCCGAAATAGGCGCGTGCAATCTAGTGCAGCGAGATCTGTAAGACGATGGCGTGATCCCGTGATTTGCAACAGGACACGCACCCCCTGACGTCGCGGGCATAGACGTCCAAACGATCACATAGAGCGCCGGAACACGGCTTGCGGAATCAGCCGGCATGGTTGACGACACCGCGTTCTGGGCAGCGATCGACGCGCTCGACGAGGGACTCGCGCCACCGCCGGGCTGCGTCGAGCAGAGAGACAGGCTTGCGGAGATGCTTTGTACGGACGGCGGACCTGTCCGCGCGCCGCGGACGGTTCGACAGGTCGCGGCGCCGACGGTAGAACTCGGCGCGGCGATGGTCGCCTTCATCGGCGCCTGCATTTTCGCCGGGGCGGTCAGCGCGGCGTTCGTGTTCCACAGCCCGCTCCAGCGATTGATCGTTCGGTAACGGTTGGTAGGGTCCGGCTTTAGCCGGACGACCATGCCGCGTCGATCGGCAGGATCGATCCGTTGATGTCGTTGCTGTTCGGTCCGCACAGGAACAGCACCAGCGCCGACACGTCGTCGAGGGGAATCAGCCGGCCGGTCGGCTGCTTGCCTTTCAGGTCCGTGCCCTGGTGCATCGGCACGTCGACGGTGCCGGGGCAGACGGCGTTGCACGTCACGCCGGTATTCACGACTTCGAGCGCGATCGCGCGCGTCAATCCAATCAGCGCCGTCTTCGTCGTCACGTAGCCGACCCGGTTCGCCGCGCCTCGCTGGCCGTAGATCGACGACATATTGATGATGCGTCCCCATCCGCGCGCTTTCATTCCCGGGAGCGTAAGACGAATCGTGTGGAACGCCGACGACAGATTCACCGCGAGCGCTTCGTCCCACTTGTCGGACGGGAAGCTCTCAATCGGGGATTGATGCCTGACGACGGCGTTGTTGACGAGGATGTCGATCGGTCCGGCATCGCGGATCATCTTCTCGATGTCCGCCGGCTTGCGCAGGTCGGCGCCGACGACGCGGCCGTCGACGATGCCGTTGTTGATGATGATGCAGCCGGCTTCGGAGAACTTCCGCGCGATGGCCTGACCGAGGCCTTGTGTCGATCCTGTGATGAGCGCGATCTTGCCGGACAGCGAACTCACTTGACGCGGCTCTTCTCGCCGTCGGCGAGCGCGAGCTCGGTAATGCGGAGACCTGTCTTCGTGATGCGCGACGGGAAGACGTCCTTCAGCCGCTCTTCGTGGACGGGGATGACGTGCGTGTAGTCGCCGCCGGCGCGCGCGATCATCTCCTCGGCCGTCATGATCAGCGAGAACTGGCTGCCGGTCGCGAGACCGACGGGCACGTACTGCGGGTCGTTCGGATCGGTGCCGCGCAGATTCTCGTGCGCGTAGACGAGGTCGCCGGCGAACACCCACGAGTTCTGCGAATTACTCGCGCCGTCGTTGCGGACGGTGACGTACTGCGATCCCCACGTGTGCGTATCGTGCGCCGCGTGCAGGTCGATCCCCGGCAGGACGTCCTCGCGGTCGCCGTCGACGCACACGAGCCGTCCCTGCCGCGCGAGATCGACGGTCTTCATGATGTCCGCCGGGTCGATGCCGAGCATCAGCCAGCGGAAGCGCCGCTCGAGCGACATCGACCACACCCACTTCGAGAGCTCGCGCTCCTGGATGTAGAACGTCGCGTTCGGATACTGATCGAGGCTGCCCATGTGGTCGAAGTGGGCGTGCGTGATGAAGATGCGCGACACCTCGCCGGGCGTGACGCCGACCTCGGCGAGCACGGTCTGGGGCGGCTGGTAGCCGGCGACGCCCCACATCTCCGCCATCTCCTTGCCGTATGCGACGTGGTTGTAGCCGACGTCGATCATCGCCGTGATCCCGGCGCCTTTGATGACGATGTAGCCGTAGGGCATCTTGCGATGGCCCTGGTTGTGCGCACCGTAGATGAACAGGCTCGTCGGCTGCTGCATCACGTGCGCGTATTCCATCACCCACAACGAATAGCGATTCATAGGTTTGTCCGCCGACGCCGCCAGGCAGCGAAGGCGGAAGCTTAACATTGGCCGCTTGAGTAAAATGACATTTGTTCGATAGAATTCAACAAATGAAACGCGGGGTCTGGGCCGTTGCTGTTGTGCTGTCGGTGGCTGTCGTCAGCGCGCAGCAGGACGCGATCAAGCAGTACTGCGTCACGTGCCACAACGATCGGCTGAAGACCTCGGGGCTGTCGCTCGAGAAAGCGGACGCCGCGCATCCCGCGCTCGATCCCGAGATGTGGGAGAAAGTCGTGCGCAAGCTGCAGGCGCGCGCGATGCCGCCGCAGGGCGCCCGGCGCCCTGATGAGGCGACCTATCGATCGGTGCAGACCGCGATCGAACGCGAGCTCGACGCCGACGCGCTCGCGCATCCCAATCCCGGCGCGCCGATCCTGCATCGTCTCAACCGCAGCGAGTACGCCAACGCGATTCACGATCTGCTCGCGCTCGACGTCGACGTGACCTCGCTCCTGCCGCCCGACGATGCGGCGTACGGATTCGACAACATTTCCGACGTGCTCGGCGTGTCGCCGTCGCTGCAGGAGAAGTACCTGTCGGCCGCGGCGAAGATTGCCGCCGTGGCCGTCGGCGATCCCGACATCACCGCCGGCAGCGACACGTTCCGCATCCGCCAGGATCTCTCGCAGGACCAGCACATCGAAGGCCTCCCGCTCGGCACGATCGGCGGCACGTCGGTGCGCTACACGTTCCCGCTGGACGGCGACTACGTGCTGCAGGTGAAGCTCTACCGGACGAACCTGAACATCATGCGCGGCCTCGAGTATCCGCATGACGTCGAGTTCGCGATCGACGGCAGGCGCGTGTATCTGGCGACGATCGGCGGGAAGGAAGATCTCGCGGATCTGTTCGACAAGCCGACCGACACGAGCGACGCGGTGGACGCGCGGCTGCGCGTGCGCGTGCCGGTGAAAGCCGGTCCGCACATCGTCTCGGTCGCCTTCGTCGAGGATGCGCCGGTGCAGGAGCCGAACCGCCTGCAGCCGTTCGTGCGCAGCTCGATCGACAACTTCGACTGGGCCGGGCGTCCGCACATGCAGACGTTCACGATCACGGGCCCGTTCAACTCCAGCGGCCCCGGCGACACGCCGAGCCGGCGCTCGATCTTCACGTGCAGGGGGACCGGGACATGCGCGGAGCGAATCCTGTCGAGGATCGCGCATCGTGCGTATCGAGGACCGGTCGGCGCTGTGGATATGCAGCGCATCATGCAGATCTACCGCGAGGCGTCGAAGAACTCGACCTTCGAGGCCGGCGTCGAAGCGGCGCTGATGCGCATCCTCGCGGCGCCGCGGTTCGTCTTCCGCGTCGAGAAGGATCCGGTCAACGTCAAGCCGGGCACGCCGTACAGGCTGCCGGACATCGAGCTCGCGTCGCGCCTGTCGTTTTTTCTCTGGAGCAGCATTCCCGACGATGAGCTGCTGGCGGTGGCGGAGCAGGGCAAGCTGAAGGATCCGGCCGTCCTCGACGCGCAGGTCCACCGCATGCTCGCCGATCCGAAGTCGAAGGCGATCATCGACAACTTCGCGGGACAGTGGCTGCAGCTGCGCAACGTCCGCAACGTCCAGCCGAACTCGGATCTCTTCCCGGACTTCGACGACAACCTGCGCTCGGCCTTCAAGCGCGAGACGGAGCTCTTCTTCGAGAGCATCATGCGGGAAGACCGGTCCGTCCTCGACCTGATGACGGGCAACTACACGTTCGTGAACGAGCGGCTGGCGAAACACTACGGCATTCCCGGCATCTACGGCAGCCGGTTCCGCCGCGTGACGCTCACCGACGAGCGCCGCTTCGGCCTGCTCGGCAAGGGCAGCGTCCTCGCGGTGACGTCGCACGCCGAACGCACGTCGCCGGTCGAGCGCGGCAAGTGGATTCTCGAAAACATCCTGGGCCTGCCGGTGCCGCCGCCTCCGCCGATTCCCGGCGCCGGCGTGTTCGCGGATCAGAATCCGAACGACGCGCCGAAGTCGATGCGCGAGCAGATGGCGGAGCACCGCAGGAACCCGGTGTGCGCGACGTGCCACAAGGTGATGGACCCGATCGGCCTGTCGCTCGACAACTTCGACGTCACCGGCTCGTGGCGGTCGACGGACGAGAACGGCAAGCCGATCGACGCGACGGGCGAGCTGGTCGACGGCAGCAAGGTCGACGGGGTGGTGACGCTCCGGAAGGCGCTCATGGCGCATCCCGACGTGTTCGTGCGCACGATGACGGAAAAAATGCTGATTTACGCGCTCGGACGAGGGCTCGACGCGCACGACATGCCGGCCGTTCGTGCGATCATGCGCGAAGCGGCGGCGAAGGATTACCGGTTTCAGACGATCGTCCTCGGGGTCGTAAACAGCGTCCCGTTCACGATGCGGATGGCGCAACCGCAGCAAATCGCGAAGGTGAATTGAGATGTTCATTACGAAACTCTCGCTCTCACGACGAACGTTCCTTCGAGGCGCCGGCGCGGCGATCGCGCTCCCGCTGCTCGACGCGATGGTGCCGGCGTTCACGCCGCTCGTGAAGGCCGCGGCCGCGCCGAAGACGCGGTTCGGCGCGATCTACATTCCTAACGGCGCGATCGTCGACGAGCTCTTCCCGAAGTCGTTCGGCACCGGCTGGGAGTTCACGCCGATCCTCCAGCCGCTCGAGCCGTTCAAGGACCATCTCGTCGTGGTGAAGAACCTGACGCGGTCGCATCCGGGCAGCCAGGTCGGCGACCACGCGGTCAGCGTCGGCGGCTATCTCACCGGCGTGTGGCCGAAGCGGACTGAAGCCGAAGACGTCTACGCCAACACGACGATCGATCAGGTCATCGCGAAGCAGATCGGCCAGGACACCCCGCTCCCCTCGCTCGAAGTCGCGACAGAGGACTTCACGGGCTACGTCGGCGCGTGCTCGCCGGGATTCAGCTGCGCCTACCTCAACACGATCTCGTGGAGCTCGCCGACGACCCCGCTGCCGATGGAGATCAACCCGCGGCTGGTGTTCGAGCGGCTGTTCGGACAGGCGGGGACGATCGAGAGCCGCGCGACGCGCGCGCGCACGGAGAAGAGCATCCTCGATTCGATCACCGCCGAAGCGAGCGACCTGCGCAGGACGCTCGGCAGCCGCGACCGCACGCGCGTCAACGAGTATCTCGACAACCTGCGTGAAATCGAGCGCCGCATCCAGCAGGCCGAGGCGCACGGCTCGTCGACCGTCACCGTGGGCGCGCCGGTCGGCGTGCCGGATTCGTTCGAAGATCACGTCGGCCTGATGTACGACCTCGTCGCCGCGGCGTGGCAGGCGGACGTCACGCGCGTGTTCACGTTCATGCTGTCGCGCGAGCTGAGCCAGCGGACGTACAACAACATCGGCGTCACCGAGCAGCACCACACGGTGTCGCACCACGGCAACGATCCCTACAAGATCGCGGAGAACGTGAAGATCAACACGTATCACATGCAGCTGTTCGCGAAGTTCATCGCCAGACTGAAGTCGATCGAGGACGGCGACGGCACGCTGCTGGATCACTCGATGGTCATCAGCGGCGGCGGCATGGGCAATCCGAACGGCCATCTCACCGATCCGCTGCCGGTCGTCTGCATGGGCGGCGCCCTCGGCAAAGGCTATCGCCACGTCGAGCTGCCGGTGCGGACGCCGGTCGGCGACCTGTGGCTCGCGGTGGCGCACAAGTTCGGCGACAACCTGAAGCAGTTCGGCGACGGCGAGTCGCCCATTTCCGGATTGTTCGCGTGAAATACGCAGCGGTCGCGGTTCTCTTCGCGCTCACCTCGATCTCCGCCGCGGGGCCGACGCTGGCTGACGCCGTCAAAGCCGGCGATCGCAGCGCCGTCCACTCGATCCTCGCCTCGCCTGCGGGAAAGGCCGCCGTCAACACGGCGGAGCCGGACGGCACGACCCCGCTCGACTGGGCCGTTCGCGGCGAAGATCTCGAGACCGCCAAAGAACTGATCGCCGCCGGCGCGAACGTCAACGCGGTGAACCGCTACGGCGTGTCGCCGCTGTCGCTCGCCGCGGCCAACGCGAACGGCGACATGACCGAGCTCCTCCTGAACGCCGGCGCCGACGCGAAGGCAGTAATCAAGGAAGGGGAGACCGTCCTGATGGCGGCGGCGCGCACGGGCAATCCGAAAGCCGTGCGGCTGCTCATCGAACACGGCGCGGCCGTCAACGCGCGCGAAGACCGCCTCGGCGAGACCGCGCTGATGTGGGCCGCCGCCGAAAATCATCCTGAGGCGGCGAAGGAGCTGATCGCGCACGGCGCCGACGTCAACGCGCTGACGAGCGATCTGAAATACACGAAAGACCGGTTCGGCCTCGAAGGCGTGCTGACGATCCTGCCGCACGGGCATTGGACGCCGCTGATGTACGCGGCGCGCCAGGGATCGCTCGACGCCGCGAAGGTGCTCGTCGACGCCGGTGCGGACAAGAACGCGCGCGATCCCGATCTGTCGACTCCGGCGATCCTCGCGACCATCAACGAGCACTACGACGTCGCCGCCATGCTCGTCGAGCGCGGCGCGGATCCGAATCTCGCGGACACGTCCGGCATGGCGGTCCTGTACGCGGCGGTCGACATGGACATGCCGGCCGAGATCTACGGGCGGCCCAACCGCAAGTCGACGAGCACGATCTCCGCGCTCGATCTCATGAAAGTGGTCCTCGCGCACGGCGCCAACGTGAACGCGCAGCTGCGGTCCGCGACCGTCCAGCGCGCGCACACGCCCGGCGACGGCCTGCTCGGCGCCGGCGCGACGCCGCTGATGCGCGCCGCGAGGACGGGCGACGCCGCCGCGATGCGCATCCTGCTCGCGCACGGCGCCGACGCGGCGATGACGACGAACAATCACACGACGGCGCTGATGTTCGCCGCCGGCAACGGCCGCGGGACCGGCGTCTTCCAGAAAGACATCGGCACCGAACGCGACATGTTCAACGGCGTCCAGGTGCTCGTCGAGCACGGCGTCGACGTCAATGCGGTCAACGACGCGGGCCAGACGGCGATGCACTTCGCCGCGCAGGTGTCCGACGACATCGTGAAGTACCTCGCCGCGCACGGCGCGATGCTCGACGTGAAGGACAGGCAGGGCCACACGCCGGTCGATCTCGCGCTCGGCATCGGCGCGCGCGGACGCGCCGGCGGTCCGCCGCCCGTGCGCCAGCAGACGGCGGCGCTCCTGCGCGAGCTGATCGCGCAGCGGGACGCGAAATGAACACTCGGAGTGCAGGCCTTCAGGCCTGCCGGCGCATCCGCAGACCTGAAGGTCTGCTCTACATCTGCCTGACAGCCACGCTGCTCTGTGCGACCGCGATTGTCACGGCCCAGCAGGGCCAGGGCGCGGCTCCCGCCGGACCGCCGGCGCCGAAGAATCTCCAGGTCCTCCCGAAAGACACGCCGCCGGCGCAGGTCGTCGCGCAGATGCAGCAGTTCACGCGCGCGCTCGGCGTCCAGTGCACCTACTGCCACATCGAACAGGCGGCGCCGCTCCTCACCGTCGAAGAACTGGAGGCGCAGCAGGCCGCGGCGGCTGCTGCGGCTGCGGCGGCGGCTCAGCAGGCGCAACAGCAGCGCGCACGGGGCGGGCAGCAGGGACAGGGGGCCGCCGCGCAGGCCGGCCGGGGCCGCGGACGTGGACGCGGCGGGCCGCAGATGGACTACGCCGCCGACGACAAGCGCACGAAGCTCACCGCGCGCGTCATGCTCGCGATGACCCGGGACATCAACGCGACGCTCGCGAGCGCACTGAAGAAGCCGGCCGCGGACATCACGCGCGTGGAGTGCGCGACGTGCCACCGCGGCGTGCCGGTGCCGGCGCAGCTCTCCGACGTCCTGCGGCAGACGATGCTGGGGAAGGGGGAGGGCGCGGCGGTGGTGCAGTACCGCGAGCTGCGCCAGCAGTATCTCGACTCCGGCGCCTACGATTTCCGTGAGTCGACGCTGGTCGATCTCGCGCGCGAGTCGCTCTCGACCATAAAGCCGGACGACGCGCTCGCCTGGCTGCAGCTGAACGCCGAGTTCTACCCGAAGTCCGTCACGACCTATCTCGAGTTGTCCAGGGCGCACCTCGCGAAACGTGACCGCGAGTCGGCCGTCGCCGACCTCACGAAAGCGCTGAGCTTCGATCCCGGGAGCAGCGAGGCCAAGCGCGAACTTGACCGTTTGCGGAAAGCGACCCTTTCAGGGTCGCGGTAGATCCAATCCGTTGAACGATGCGCGATTAGTATCGATAAAGCCGCTATCTTCATTCTGACTGGCGATATGATGGCCTGTCCTTTTTCTTTTTTCGAGGAGGAAAGTAATGGGAGTTGTTCGAGCTGTACGAATCAGCATCGCGATGCTGCTTCTGGCTCTCGTGCCCGCGTTCGCGCTGGCGCAGGGTCAGTCGGGCTCAATCGCGGGCGTCGTGAAGGATACGAGCGGCGCCGTTCTGCCGGGCGTGACCGTCGAAGTCGCCAGCCCCGCGCTGATTGAGAAAGTCCGCACGGCCGTCACCGACGGCCAGGGCGCCTACAAGATCATCGATCTCCGTCCGGGCACCTATTCCGTGACGTTCACGCTGACGGGCTTCGCGACGGTGAAGCGCGAAGGCATCGAGCTGACGTCCGCGTTCACGGCGAACGTCAACGCCGACATGAAAGTCGGCCAGGTCTCCGAGACGATCACGGTCACCGGCGAAAGCCCCATCGTCGACACGCAGAACGTCGTGCAGAAGCAGACGTCGTCGCGCGAAGTCATGGACGCGCTGCCGACCGACCGCAACTTCGTCAGCTTCGCGGCGATGACGCCCGGCGTGTTCGTCACCGGCGTCTCGCAGAACGTCGGCGGGTCGATCCCCGAGACGGGCATGAACCTCGTCGTCCACGGCAGCCGCGCGGCGGACAGCCTCGTCATGGTCGACGGCATGCCGATCATCAACGGTTCGGGCCAGGGCGGCCTCCAGTACGGCAACTACCTGAACAACGCCCTCGCGCAGGAAATCACGTTCCAGACCGGCGGCAACGGCGCCGAGTTCGAGCGCGCGTCGGTCATGTCGAACTTCATCCCGAAGGAAGGCAGCAACGTCTTCCGCGGAACGTTCGACGGCCGCTTCACGAATCAGTCGCTCGAGAGCAACAACCTCGACGCGACGCAGATCTCGCAGGGCCTCAAGAGCGCGAACCTCGTCAACAAGATCTGGGACATCAACCCGGACGCCGGCGGCCCGATCATCAAGGACCGCATGTGGATCTACGGCGGCTTCCGCCACTGGGGCACGTACAACAACGTCGCCGGATCGTTCAAGGACGCGGACTTCACCGAGAAGATCTACAGCTGTAACAAGGACGCGGCCGGCAACTGCACCACGGCGCAGAACCTGTTCCCGGTGTGGCACCAGAGCGCCGCGGCCCGTCTGACGACGCAGGTGAGCCCGAAGAACAAGGTGAACGCGTACTACGACTGGCAGTACACGGACTTCGGCAACTGCTTCGTGCCGAGCTTCCTGACCGCCATCAGCGCGTGCCCCGAGTTCAAGAACATCCCGCAGTACATCATCCAGGCCAGCTGGAGCTCGCCGGTCAGCAGCAAGCTGCTGCTCGAAGCCGGCGGCACGCTGACGGCGCAGGACTTCCACGGTTTCCGTCAGCCCGGTGTGCCTGAGACGCAGTTCCAGATCACCGAGCGCCTGCCGCAGCCCGGCATGCCGTCGACCTGGGGATCGGCGGGCACCCAGTACGGCGCCAACCGCAGCAACCAGATCAACTACCGCGCCTCGGTGTCGTACGTCACCGGTTCGCACAGCACGAAGGTCGGCTTCAACCTGATGCACCAGTGGCGCTACGTCACGCAGGAGCCGAACAACTCGCTGTCGCTGACGCTGAACAACGGCGCGCCGTTCTCGATCACCGAGTTCGCGACGCCGATCTCGTTCCACGAGACCGTCAACTACAACATGGGCCTCTACGCGCAGGATCAGTGGACCATCAAGCGCCTGACGCTCAACTACGGCGCGCGCATCGACTTCCTGAAGGCCTCGGTCGATCCGCAGAGCCTCAACGCGGGTCCGTTCACGCCGGCGCGTTCGTTTGCCGGCCTCGACAACGTCCCGAACTGGAAGGACTTCGATCCGCGTATCGGCGCGGCCTACGATCTGTTCGGCAACGGCAAGACGGCCATCAAGGGCAGCATCGGCCGCTACGTCGTCGCCGACGGCTACACGATCGCGCGCGCGGTCAATCCCGTGACGTCGACGATCAACTCGACGACGCGCACGTGGAGCGCCGATCCGGCCGGCCAGCTCGATCCGCGTCTCGACTGCAACCTGTCGAACCCGCTCGCCAACGGCACGTGCGGTCCGCTCGCGGCGCCGACGTTCGGCACGCAGGTGGCGCCGACGACGACCTACGATCCGGCCATCGTCACGGGCTGGGGCGTGCGTCCGTACAACTGGGAATCGCAGCTGAGCATCCAGCAGCAGGTCGCCCCGCGCGTCTCGGTGTACCTCGGGTACTCGCGCCGCTGGTTCGGCAACTTCTTCGCCACGCAGAACACCGCGGTGACCAATGCCAGCTACACCCCGTACTGCATCGGCGTTCCGACGGCTCCGTCCGTGACCGGCGTGTCTCTGCCGGGCGCCGGCGGCCAGCAGTGCGGATACTTCGACCTCGTCCGGCCGACGACGGCGATCAGCCTGATTCAGAAGGCTGACAACTTCGGCAAGGTGCAGGACGTGTACGACGGCATCGACTTCGACGCGAACGCGCGCCTGGCGAAGGGCATCCTCGTCAACGGCGGCGTGAGCTGGGGCCGCGAGCGCTTCAACATCTGCGACTTCGAGGACAACCTCCAGATCACGTCGGTGGGCGTCGGCACGCTCAGCACGAACACGCCGCACACGACGGCGTACTGCGACGTGCATCCGCCGTTCCAGCCGAACGTCAAGGGACAGCTGACCTATCCGTTCCCGTGGGGCATCGGCGGCTCGATCAGCTTCCAGAGCCTGCCGGGCGCGCAGATCAACGCGAACTACCCGCTGACGAACACCACCCCGGGTCTCACGCTCGGCCGCACGTTCTCGAGCGTGGCGCCGTCGGTGAGCCTCGTGCAGCCTGGTCTGCTGTATCTCGATCGCATCTACCAGACGGACATCCGGTTCACGAAGAGCATCAAGTTCCGGGCGACGACGATCCGTCCGACGGTGTCGGTCTACAACCTGTTCAACGCGAATCCGACCAACACGAACAACGCGTATCAGCAGACCTACGGCACCTCGTGGCTCGCGCCGACGGTCATCATGACGCCGCGGTTCGTCGACTTCGGAGTGCAGGTCCAGTTCTAGCGCAGTCTACGTAGGCAGGAGGGGCGGGAAGGGCGGGACAGGCAGGACGGTAAGACAGAATAAGAAGGATGTCTTTCCCGTCCCGCCTTTCCTGCCTCTCCTGCCTCTTTCTTGCGGCCGCGTGTTCGCAGAGGCCGCAGGCCCAGCCGCTACACGTCGTTACCTTCAACAAAGACATCGCGCCGATCGTCTACTCCAACTGCGCGACGTGTCACCGGCCGATTGACGGCTCGCGGACGACGGCCTCGGGCGATCCGATTTGTTTCGCCGGCGCTCCCTTCAGCGTGCTCGAATACAAAGACGTCGCGGCGCACGCGAAGCAGATCGCGTCGGCCGTCGAGCGAAAGACGATGCCGCCGTGGCTGCCGGCCGCCGGCTACGGAGACTTCGCGGGCGCGCGGACGCTGAGCGACGCGCAGATCGCGCTGCTGCGGACGTGGGCGGAGCAGGGCGCGCCCGAAGGCGACCCGGCCGCGAAGCCGCCGCTGCCCGATCTCCCGAACGGCTGGCAGCTCGGGCAACCGGACCTCGTGGTGGAGGCGCCGAAGGCGTTCACCGTGCCCGCCTCCGGCGGCGATCTGTTCAGGAACTTCGTCATCCCCGTCCCCTTCGACTCACGCTCAGGGCAAGCCACGCGTCAGGCGATGTACGTGCGCGCGATCGAGCTGCGCGCCGACAACCCGCGGATGTTCCACCACGCGAGCGTCGGCGTCGATCGGTTCCGGGTGTCGCGCAAGCTGGACGGCCGCGACGGACAGCCGGGATTCGCGGCGATGCCCGACGATCAGGTGCAGAACGTCTACGGCTGGTCGCCCGGAAAGGCGCCGTACATGGAGCCCGCGGATCGCGCCTGGACGCTCGAGAAAGGCAGCGACCTCGTCGTCCAGATGCATCTGCTGCCGACGGGGAAGCCGGAGCCGGTGCGGCCGGTGCTCGGCCTCTTCGTGACGGACCAGGCGCCGGCGCGCGAGCCGTTTCTCGTCCGGCTCGAGTCGAAGTCGATCGACATCCCCGCCGGCGAGAAGGCGTACGTCGTCGAAGACAGCTACGTGCTGCCGGCCGACGTCGACGCGACGAGCATCTACCCGCACGCGCACTACCACGCGAAGGACATGCAGGCAAAGGCGACGCTGCCGGACGGCAGCACGAAATGGCTGCTGTGGATCAAGCAGTGGGATTTCCGCTGGCAGGATCAGTACAGGTACGCGTCGCCGGTGGCGCTGCCGGCGGGCACGACGCTGTCGATGCGCATCACGTACGACAACTCGAAGGGCGCCTCGCGCATCAAATGGGGGCCGAAGTCGGCCGACGAAATGGGGGCGATGTGGCTCGAGGTGCAGCCGCACCGCGCCGAGGATCTCGCCGTCCTGATGCGCGACTACAACGTGCGCGCGCTGAAAGCGGACATCGCCGGCGGCGAAACGCAGGTGCGGGTGAGCCCGGACGATCCGCTCGCGCACAACTACCTGGCGACGAAATACCTGCAGGCCGGACGCGTCGCCGACGCGGTGAAAGAGCTGAACGAGGCGGTGCGCCTGAACCCGCGCGACGCCGAGGCGCACAGCAACCTCGCGACGGCGTACCAGGCGCAGGGCCGCGTCGCCGATTCGGTGCGCGAAGGCCGGCTGGCGGTGTCGCTCGCGCCGAAAGACGACCGCGTGCATTTCAACCTCGCGAGCGCGCTCGAAGCCGGCGGCGCGACGACGGAAGCCATCGACGAGTTCGCGCGCGCGGTCACGCTGAACCCCGACAACGGGGACGCGCACTTCAACCTCGGCGTCCTGCTGGGCGCGCGGAATCAGATCGCCGATGCCGTCACGCATCTGCGCCGCGCCGCGGAGCTCGATCCGCGTAACGCCGACGCGCACAGAAATCTCGGTCTCGCGCTGGCGATGACGGGGAAGCTGGACGAGGGAATCAGGGAGGCGAAGGAAGCGCTGCGGCTTCAGCCGCAGTCGCCGGCGGCTCAGAAGACGTTGGGGGACTTGCTCAGAGCACAGCATCCCTGAGACATTTCGACGACGGGAAATCCGGGTAACGCGTGCGATGCCTGCTGCAGACATGCGTACGCGTGTTGCAGGGGACCAAGCACGGCATCGATATCGATCGGCCACGCGGTCGCGCGTGTCAGCGCTTCATTCAACGAGACGCTCGCTGCTACCAGGCTGCGGTGATGCGCGCGCGCGTGTTCGGTGGCGCGGACGTCTTTCATCCCGTCTTCAGCCGCGGCGAAGACCTGCCGCGACGTCAGCAGCATCGGGTGATCCGGCGTCGCTTCTTTTGATTCTGTCGCCACGAGTACGAGCAGCCCGGCGAGCTGCGCGGCGACCTGCCTGAGATCCTCGAAGACGGGCTGCGCTGCGAGCACGTATGCAGTGGTGCGATCGTCCATAAAAAAAGGCCCGGGGCTTTTCAGCCCCGAGCCTTAAATTATCCGATTACAGGATTACCCGATTACCAAATTCTAGAAGTCCACCTGGACCGAGAACTTCCAGAACCGCGGCTGCAGCACGCTCGACGGCGACAGCCAGGCCGCCGCACCGGTCAGAGCCGTGGTGCTGAACGCCTGGTTGTAGCTGAGAACCGCCGACGAGTTGAGCAGGTTGTAGAGGTCGAACCCGATGTTCGTGCGGGTCCGGCCGATGCGGATGATCTTCGCGAGGCGCGCGTCGAACTCGTTGACCCGGTCGCCATACAGCGTGCCCGGCTCGACGAGGTTGACCGTGACGCTCGTCGCCGCGAGGCTGAGCGGACGGCCGAGCTGCGACTGAATCGCGGCCCAGTTCGACGGCGAAGCCGCCTGCGTGATCGTCCAGTTGGCCGCGAGCGGCGCGCCGGCGTCGCTGCGGAACGTGCCCGAGACGAGCACGTCGATCTTCGGCAGCGTGTAGCTGCCGAGACCCGTGTAGCGCGCGAGGAAGCCCGTGACCGTGTTGCACCACGGATTCGCCACGCCCTGTGCGCCGAGCGCCGTAAACGCCGGTGACGCCGCGCGGGCGCCGCAGTAGTCGGTCCTCGTCGGACCGCCGCTGACGCCGCCCTGGAACACGAGGCCCGTCCGCGGACGCGCCGACACGTTCAGCAGGACGCCGTTGTACACCTGCGAGTAGGTGCCGCCCGGGAGATCCGTCGCGAGCTTCGTGACGTTGTTCGTCGACGCCGCGACCGCCGGGTTGGCGTTGTAGAGGATGCCGCTCGTGCGGCCCTGTGCCGCGGCCGGGAGGCGGGGATCGCTCGGGGCGACGATCGTGTACTGGCCGAACTGGCCGACCGGCTGCAGGACGTTGTCATCCCACGTGAAGTTGGTCAGCCAGCGGCGGTTGTAGCCGACTTCGACCGACATGCGCGGGAGGATCTGCTGCTGGACGCTGGCGCCGAAGCCCCAGTCGCCCGGCCGCACGCCCCAGCCGCCCACGAGCTTCGGATCGAGGTCGCTCGTGAACGCGCTCGTGCCGAATCCCGTGTTGCCCTGACCGCATTCGCCGTTGGCGGCCTGGTTCAGCAGGTCGCAATTGGGAACGAAGTCGCGGTTCGTGTCGGTCCAGGTCCGAGCCGAAGTGCCCTGCAGGCGGCCGCTGGGACGCAGCGTCGCGTATGCGAGGCCGTTCTGGGCGGCCTGGAGGTACTTGCCGGCGTTGACCTTGATCGACGTCTTGCCGTTGCCGAACACGTCCATCGCGAGGCCGACACGCGGTGTGATGTCGTTGTACGAATTCACGCCCTTCGTCTCGGGGAAGCTGATCGCGTTCGGCAGGAAGCGCTCCGGACCCACCGTGACCGCCGGGAAGTAGCTCCACGCGCGATCGTACCGGAGGGCGCCCTGGATCGTGTACTTGCCGATCGTCTTCTGATCCTGCGCGTAGAACGCGTCGTAGCGCACGCGCTGATCCGCCGGGAACGCGTTGAGCTGTTCCGTCAGCTGGTTCGGCACGCCGTTGTTGACGCGGAACGCGAGGTACTGGCTGTTCGTGTAGGTGTACTGATGGTCGTAGAGGTAGCCGCCCTGATAGCCGAACTTCATGCTCTGGGCGCCCGTGACATACGACGCCGACGCGCGCCAGGACACCGTGCCCTGCAGGTTCCAGCGATATGTGCCGGAGCGGTACTGCAGGTTGGCGATGTTGCCGTTGGCCGCGCAGCTCGGCGCGCACTGTTCGGTGACGCCGATCAGATCGTAGAAGTTGCTGCCGGGATGCTGAATGCCGCCCCACTGGCTCCAGTAGGTGCCGAAGCCCGCTTCGAGGAGCAGCTTGTTCGTCCACGGCGAGCTCCACGTCGCCTGCTGGACGCGCTGGCCGAAGCCGGCGAGGTAGGTGCCGATTTCAGGCGCCGTGTTCGACGTGCACGCCGGGTTGCTCGCGCCGGGCGCGCCGCAGATGATTTCGCCGTCGCCGCTCTGGCGGCAGCCCGCGTTGCTGCCGAGGACGCCCGCGCCCTGGCAGGGGATCTGCTGATCCCAGAACACGTTGAACTTGTTGCGCGTCGTCGGCTGGAACGTCAGACGCAGCGCGCCGTTGCGCCAGCTGCCGGCGGCCACCGCCGGACGGCTCGGATCGGCGACGTAGGTCCACTTCGTCGGGTCGCCCATGTTGACGTTGGCGAACATGCCCGGAATCGTGCGGTGGCTGCCTTCGTCGCGGAACTGCGCGAAGAACCACACCGTGTCCTTCTTGATCGGGCCGCCCACGCCGATGTTCGTGTCCCACAGCTTGTAGAGCTTGCCAGGCGTCGACAGGCCCGCCGCCTTGAGCGCGTCGGTGTAGTTGTCGCCCACCATGCCCTTCGTGACGTTCGACTGGTACACGCTGCCCTTGATCGCGTTGCCGCCGGTCTTGGGCACGATCGAGAACGACGGCCCGCCGACTTCGGCTTCGCCGAGGCCGCCGGAGGTCGTCATGGAGATTTCCTGCGCGTTGCCGATGTCGACGACGTAGCTGGAGACGCCGGCGCCGTTGAACGCCGCGCCGGTGTTGAGGCCGTCGACCTGGATGCGCGCTTCGTTGACGCGGCCGCCCGCGCCGCCGAACACGAGCATGCC
>DATNBT010000092.1:0-3881 GCA_035571855.1 Vicinamibacterales bacterium | reverse complement strand
GGGCGGTGCTGCTGCCGATCGCCGAGGCCCATCGCGCCGAGGAGGTGCGCCGCCTGGCGCTGCCGCTCGTCGCGGGCCACGCCGGCGAACATCATCGCCAGCGCGACGTTCTCCGCCGCGCTCATCGTCGGCACCAGGTTGAACGACTGGAAGATGACGCCGACGTTGCGGCGGCGATGCAGGCTCAGCTCGAGGCTGGACATCGCGGCCAGGTCCTGCCCGAACATGCGCAGCGAGCCTTCCGTCGCGCGATCGAGTCCGGCGATCAGGTTGAGCAGCGTCGACTTGCCGGAGCCGGACGTGCCGAGCAGCGCGAGGAACTCCCCTTCGCGCACCTCCAGCGAGACGCCGTCGAGCGCGCGGACCGTCGAGGCGCCCATCCGGTAGTGCTTTTTGAGATCCCGCGTCTCGAGCAGGACGGCCATGGGACGCTACAATATACGGTCATGGCTGCGTTGATTGAAGCGATCGAGATCAAGCGGAAGATGTTCTTCGAGTACGAAGGGGCGCCGTACCACACCATCGACGTCGAGGTGTCGCGGCCGACGGCGCGCGGCGGGCAGACGCTCGTCCGCATCAAGATGCGAAACCTGATCACCCGAGCGGTCTTCGACAAGACCTTCAAGGCGGGCGAGAAGTTCGGCGAGCCCGATCTCGAGCTGGTCGACGCGATGTTCCAGTACGCCGACAGCGCCGGCTTCCACTTCATGGACCAGGAGAGCTACGACACGATGACGCTCTCTCCGGACGTGATCGGCGACGATCGCCTGCTGCTCGTCGACAACGTGGTGGTGCAGGTCCAGAAGTTCAACGGCGCGCCGATCGGCCTGCAGTTTCCGCCGCACATCGAGCTGACCGTCACCTCGACCGAGCCCGGCGTGCGCGGCGACACCGCGAGCGGCGGCGTGACCAAGAACGCGACGCTCGAGACCGGACTCGAAATCCGCGTCCCTCTCTTCATTAAGGAGGGGGAGAAGGTGAAGGTCCACACCGAGACGCGCGAGTTCGCCGGCCGCGCCTAGCGAGCAGACTCAAACGACCGGCTTCGCGACCAGCTTGAGGCCGAAGCAGCGCAGCACCTCCTGCAGGTCCTGGACGTGCTCGGTCTCAATCGCGATCTGCTGCCGGATGAACGGCTCGAGCGTCGGGTGCCCGGCGACGCGCGGCAGGAACTCCTGGTAGGCCTCGAGCGCCGCCTGCTCGACGTCGAGCGCTTCGCCGAGCGCGTCTTCCGGCGGCATCGGTCCGCCCTCCACCGACAGGTTGATCTGCAGCGACGGCACGTGGCCGAGCGCGTGGATCTGCTTCGCGATCAGCTCGGCGTGCTCCAGCGTTTCCTTGATCGCCTCGGCGAAGAACTTCTCCGCCGTCTCGCGGCCGCGGCCCTGCAGGCGGAAGCGCATCTGGAAATAGCGCATCGACGCCTCGGCCTCTTCGGCCATCAGGCGGTTGAGATCGTCAATCAGCTCGGCTTCACTCGCGCCCATATCAACTCCGCTAGATGGCGTGCGGCAGTCCGTCGACGGGACAGTGCCCCTTGCACACGTCGCACGATCGGTCATGCGGGCACTCCGCGTGGAAGCGCTGGAACCGCGCCAGCAGCTGCTGCAGGGCGTCCGGATCGGACGTGAGGAAGCGCTGGAAGAGCGCCAGCCGCTCCGCGGTCGCGTGGCTGATCAAGTGCTCGATCTTGCAGCTGTCGATGTCGGCCTGGATGTCGGGCACGCCGAGCACGTCGGCGAAGAACGTCTTGAGCACGGCGCGCGTCGCCATCACGGCCTTCGCCGCGTGCAGGCCCTCGGGCGTCAGCTTGACGAGGCGGTGCGCGTCGGTCTCGACGAGCCCGCGCTTCTTCAGCGCCCGCAGGTTGATCGACACGCTGCCCCGCGTGATCTGCAGCTCGCGCGCGATGTCGGAGACGCGCGCCCACCCGCCGTACTGCAGCCCGACCTCGTGAATCGCCAGAAGATGATGGGCGGCGCTGTGCGTCAGCTCGTTCGCCTCGAACTGCTTCCAGGTCTCCATGACTGGTTTATATACACTACTTTTGTTTGACATGTCAAACAAGTGTTTGGTAGGGTAGCCAGCATACCGGAGGCACTCATGCGTATGTGGTCTCGCGCCGTGCTTTTCACGGCGTTTCTTCTCTCCTCTCTCCCGGTTGCCGCGCAATCTGTTCCGGGCGGGGTCATTCGGGGCACGGTCACCGATCAGTCCGGGGCTCCGGTCGCAGGAGCCGTCGTCGCGATCGTGCCCGAGGCGGGCGGCCTCGTCCGCCAGGCCCGGACCGACACGAAAGGCGCCTTTGCGCTGGCGGTCGGCGCCAGCCGTTACGTGGTGAACATCTCCTCGCCGGGCTTCGAACCCAGGGAACAGACGCTCGCCGCGACCGATCGGCCGCACGAGTTCGTACTGCAGGTCGCCGGCTTCACGGATTCCGTCACGGTCACCGCGAAGTCCGATTATGTCGTGGAGGAGACCAGCACGGCCACGAAGACGGCCACGCCGCTGCGCGACGTGCCGCAGTCGGTCACGCTCGTCACCGGGAAGCAGATCGAGGACCAGATGATGCTGAGCCTCGGCGACGTCGTCCGCTACGTGCCGGGCGCGATGCAGCACCAGGGCGAGAACAATCGTGACGAGGTGGTCCTGCGCGGCAACAGCTCTTCGTCGAGCTTCTTCGTCGACGGCGTGCGCGACGACGTGCAGTACTACCGCGATCTGTACAACCTCGAGCGCGTCGAAGTCATCAAGGGGCCGAACGCGCTGATCTTCGGCCGCGGCGGCGGCGGCGGGGTGGTGAACCGCGTCACCAAGCAGGCGTTCTTCGGCAACACGCGCAGCGCGATCTTCGAAACGGGATCGTTCGGGAACAAGCGCGCGAGCGGCGACTGGAACGCGACGCTGGGATCGAAGGTGGCCGTGCGCGTCAACGGCGTGTACGAGAACTCCGACAGCTTCCGCGACAGCGTCGGGCTCGAACGTTACGGCGTCAGTCCGACGGTGTCCTGGACGGCGGGCCGGCAGACCACGATCAGCGTCGGCTACGAGCGTTTCCACGACCGGCGCACCGCCGATCGCGGCATCTCATCGTTCCAGGGCCGCCCCGTGGACGTGCCGGTCGGGACCTACTTCGGCGATTCCGGCAACGCCGCCGTCCGCGCCGACGTCAACCTGGCCAGCGCCGTCGTCGAGCACCACGCCGGCGCGTTCACGATCCGCAACCACACGCTCTTCGGCGACTACGATCGCGCCTACCAGAACTATGTGCCGGGGGCTGTCGGCGAGGAGGCGCGGGAGGTGACGATCACGGCGTACAACAATGCGACCCGGCGTCAGAACCTGTTCAACCAGACCGACGTGACCTACCGTGGAGACATCGGTGGCGTCCGCCACACCGTTTTGGCTGGCGCCGAGGGCGGCCGGCAGCTGACCGACAACTTCCGCAACACGGGATTCTTCAACAACACGGCGACGTCAATCCTCGCGCCGCTCTCGGATCCGACGATCTCCGTGCCCGTGACCTTCCGCCAGAGCGCCACCGACGCCGACAACCACATCGAAACCACGGTCGGGGCGATCTACGCGCAGGACCAGGTGACGTTGAACGATCACCTCCAGGTCGTCGGCGGGCTGCGGTTCGATCGGTTCGATCTCACCTTTCACAACCATCGCAACGCCACGACGATCGAGCGGATCGACAACCTCGTCTCGCCGCGCGCGGCGGTCGTGGTCAAGCCGATTGCGCCGGTCTCGCTCTACGGCAGCTACAGCGTCTCGTACCTGCCGAGCTCCGGCGACCAGTTCTCGTCGTTGACCAACGTGACGCAGCAGGTCGAGCCCGAGCGGTTCACGAATTACGAGATCGGCGCGAAGTGGGA
>DATNBT010000091.1:0-19683 GCA_035571855.1 Vicinamibacterales bacterium | reverse complement strand
TGGCTGGTCGCGAACGGCTGGATTTATCCCACCGACAGCAGCATCAACGTCGCGATCGGCCAGCAGCACATCCAGCCGCACGGCATCGCGCTCGAGGCGCAGGATGAGCGAGGACAGTGGAAGGTCGTCGCTCCGGATCTGGGATTCCCCGCCGGCAAGAACAAGACGATCCTGATCGACCTGTCGCGCATCGGGCACGCACGTCGCATCAGGCTGCGCACGAATCTCGAGATCTACTGGGACTCGCTGGGGCTTGCCGACGATGCGTCCGATGCGGAGGTGACGCCGGTGAAGCTGATGCCGGTGAGCGCCGAGCTCCGCTATCGCGGCTTCTCGAAGACGGACTACTCGCGTCGCGACGTTCCAGAAACGCCGGACTACAACCATCTCGCCAACATCGATCAGCGGTGGAGGGATCTCGTCGGCTACTACACGCGGTTCGGCGACGTGCGGGAGCTGCTGGAGAAGGTCGACGATCGCTACGTGATCATGAACGCCGGCGACGAACTCCGGCTCACATTTGCGGAGCTTGCCGCGCCGAAGCCCGAAGGGCGAAGGCGGGCGCGGGATTACGTGCTCGTCGGCGACGGTTGGGTCAAAGACGGCGACTACAACACCACGGCGTCGGCGACCGTCGGTCCGCTGCCGCGGCACGGCCATCCGGAGTACGCGGCTGCGAAGAGTAATGATGATCTCGGTAATATCTCAATAGAAGACGATCCCGTGTTCAAGGCTCATCCCGAGGACTGGCAGCGGTTCCATACCCGGTTCGTCGACCCGCGCGACTTCCTGCGCGGCCTGCGCTGATGCGCCTCCCGCCGCGGGCGCGAGCGCTCTGGGTCGTCTGGTTCATCGTCCTCTCCGGGTCGCTCTACGCGATGCTCAGGCTGAACCAGGCGGCGGCGGGTTCGGTCGCGACGAGCAACCGCTTCGGCTTCACGCTCGTCGAGTCCGCGAAGGCGATGGGCGTCGACTTCGTCCACCAGGGCCCGACGTTCGATCACAAGCTCGATCACATCATGCCGCAGGTGGCGTCGGTCGGCGCCGCGGTCGCCGTCGCCGACTTCGACCGCGACGGCTGGCCGGACTTCTACGTCACCAACAGCGCCGACGGCAGCCTCAATCGTCTCTATCGCAACCAGCACGACGGCACGTTCAGGGACGTCGCCGGCGAGCTCGGCGTTGCCGACGTCAACCGCGCCGGCACGGGCGTCTCGATGGGCGCGGTGTGGGGCGACTACGACAACGACGGCTACGAGGATCTCTTCCTCTACAAGTACGGCCGTCCCGAGCTGTTTCACAACGACGCGGGCAGAGGCTTCACGCGCGTCAGCGAGCAGGCGGGCCTGCCCGCGTGGGTGAACGCGAACACGGCCGTCTGGCTCGACTACGACCGCGACGGAAAGCTCGATCTCTTTCTGCCCGGCTACTGGAACGAGGACATCGATCTCTCTCGGCTCCAGACGACGAAGATCATGCCGGAGAGCTTCGAGTACGCCGAGAACGGCGGGCGCAAGTTCCTGTTCCACAACCTCGGTGGCGGACGATTCGAGGAAGTCGCGGAATCGCTCGGGATCAAGTCGCACCGGTGGACCCTTGCGACGGCCGCCGCCGATCTCTCGGGCTCCGGCTATCCCGATCTCTTCCTCGCGAACGACTATGGCATCCCGCAGCTCTATATAAATAAGGATGGAAAGTCGTTCGTGGAGACTGGCAAAGACAGCGGCGTCGCGCGGACGCCGAAGAGCGGGATGAACGCTTCTTTCGGCGACGTGTTCAACGACGGCCGGCTGTCGATCTACAAGACCAACATCTCCGAGCCGGGCGTGCTCGTGCAGGCCAACGACCTGTGGGTGCCGAAGGCCGGCGCCGCCGGCGCGACGCCGAAGTACGACGACCTCGCGTCGAGTCTCGGTGTCGATCTCGGCGGTTGGAGCTGGGGCGCACAGTTCGGCGACCTGAACAACGACGGCAACCTCGATTTGTATCTGACCAACGGCTACGTCTCGGCCGGCGAGCGGAGCAGCTACTGGTACGACTTCGCCGTCATCGCCGTCGGCCACAGCTCGATCATCAACGATGCCGCCAACTGGCCGGCGATGAAGGGACGCAGCCTCTCCGGCTATCAGCGCAAGCGCGTGTGGCTCAACGACGGCGCCGGCCGGTTCACCGACGTCGCCCAGGTCGTCGGCGTCACCGACACCTTCGACGGCCGCGCGGTCGCGCTCGCGGATCTCTTCAACCGCGGCGTCCTCGACGTCGTCGTCGCCAACCAGCGCGGTCCTCTGCTGATTTACAAGAACACCGTCCAGCCCGGCCGGCACTGGATCGAACTCGCGCTGGAAGGCTCGCGCAGCAACCGAAGCGCGATCGGCGCGCGCGTCGAGCTGCAGTGGAACGGCAGGACGCAGGTGCAGGAAGTCTCCGGCGGCAGCGGTTTCGCGTCGCAGAACGACCGCCGCATTCACTACGGTCTCGGCGCGAGCACGAGCGTCGATCGCATCGTGATCCGCTGGCCTTCGGGCACGACGCAGACAATCGAGCATCCGGACGTCGATCGCGTGCTGACGGTGAAGGAGCCGGCATGAGCCGCTACTATCCGCCGCTGCTGATCACCGGCATCCTCATCGCCGCGCACCTGTCGTTCGGCATCCTCGAGGGCTACTCGCGCACCGGCGTCGCCATCGGCGTCGCGATTCTCGCCGAGCTCGTCATGGGCCGGCTGACGTACGGAAAGTGGCCGAATCCGGCCAGCGCCTACATCACGGGCATCAGCGTCGGCATCCTGGTCCGATCGCCGTTTGTCTGGGCGTACGCGCTGTGTTCGCTCGTGTCGATTGCGACGAAGTACGTCTTCCGGATCAATGGCCGCCATCTCTGGAACCCGTCGAACTTCGGCGTCTCCGCGCTGATGATTCTCGCGCCGGCGGCGGCGTCGGTCCTCAGCATCCAGTGGGGCAACGTGATCCTGCCGATGGCCGTGATCTGGGTGCTCGGCGCCGTCATCGTCTGGCGCGTCGGGCGCCTGCACATCAGCGCGACCTACGTCGCGTCGTTCCTGGCGCTGTCGTACGTCAGCAGCGCCGTCACCGGCAACAGCTGGCTCGCGACCGTCGCGCCAATCACCGGCCCGATGTATCAGCTGTTCATCTTCTTCATGGTGACGGATCCGAAGACGACGGTGCGGTCCAAGACCGGGCAGTGCGTCGTCGTCTTCCTCGTCGCGCTGGTGGAGATGATCCTGCGGTTGAACCAGGTGATCTACGCGCCGTTCTACGCGCTGTTCCTCGTCGGCCCGGTGGCGCTCGTCATCGGCGAGCTGCTGTCACGACGATCGCCGCAGAGCACGCCAGGCACGCTGAGTCCGGCCTGATCTGGTGGAGCGCGGTAGTGTCGGCCTTCAGGCGGACCTGCCGAGCCCCCGGCTCGCGAAGCCGCAGCGCTCGAGCACCGCCTCGACCTCGCCCACCGTTGCCTGAAGCTTCGACGCGTTCGCGATCAGGTCCTCTGCGAGCGCGGGATACCAGTCACGACGCGAGCGATCCCGCAGGCCGGCGATGTCGAACGGTTCGATCGCCGCGTCGATTTCCCTGAACAGCTCTTCCCGCGCACGGCCCTGCGGCGACGCCAGCGCGATAGCGCAGCATGTGTGGAGCGCGGGGCCGAACACCGGATGCGCGTGGAGCAGGAATCCTGGCGCGAGCTCCGGCGTCCCGAGGCGGCGCGCGGCTTCGCTGAAGCTGGCGGCCGCGAAGTAAAGGAGCGTCAGCTTCTTGAACAGCGGTGGATCGCTCATGGCGTTGTAGAGCGCGGCGACGAGCATCTCCGTCGCGTCGAGCTCGGCTTGCGTGACACGTTCGTATTCCCGCAGCGCGTCGCCGTCGGCGCCATCCGCGAGAATTCGCACCAGGCGGTGGATGCCGAGGAGCGTGAGCGGAAAGCCGGTGGACAGCAGCGGGTCGATGACGCCCGCGGCCGACGGGAGCAGCGCCCAGTTGCGCCCGCCGGTGCGGGTCGTTCGGAACGCCAGCTGCGGTGACCGGCACCACGGCGCGACGGCTCGCGCGCCGGCGAACTGGTCGCGGACGGAGGGCAGCGTCTCGAGCACCGCGTCCCACGAGGAGGCGGCGGCACGCGTCATCGCGGCGCCGGCGCTGGTCACGCCGTTGTTGAAGCGAAGCACCCAGATCCAGCCGCCGGGAAATATGTGATGAAGCGCCGCGTCATCCGGCGGGTAGGGCGGATTGGCCGGGTGAGGCGGGTCGGTGGCGTCCCATCGAGCCACGTTCTCGAAGTGGGTATAGACGGCCTCGGTGTGCGGCAGCCACCGCGGCGGCGCTTCGAGGCTGAACTGACGCGCGAGGAACCCGCGCGGACCCGACGCGTCGACGAGGAAGTCCGCGTCGATGCGGACGGATGCGCCCTTGCGGGCGGCCTCGATCGAGACGCGGGCGCCCGAGACATCCGCGCGATCGACGGCCGTCTCGTCGAGGTACACGACGCCCGCGTCCTGCGCCTCGCGAACGAGATTCAGATCGAAGTCGGGCCGGTACCAGTGGGTATCGCCGATGTCGTCGTGCGGGCTCGCGGCGACCATCAGCTGCCGCGCATGCGAGCCGTCGTCCGCGAACGCCTCGCCCGGGCGATGGAAGTAGAACGTGAAGCCGCGCTTCAGGCCGCCCGCGACGTCCGGACGCCAGCGCTGCCACGTTCCCCATTTCGAGAAGACGCGAATCCCCGGCAGGTCGTACGCGTCGGCGAGTTCTTCGAGCAGGAGGTTCGCGAGGGGAGTCGACGACTCGCCGATCGCGAACCGCGGATGTCTCCCGCGCTCGACGACGACGACGCGCTTGCCGCGTCGCGTCAACGCAAGCGCCGTCAGCGATCCCGCGAACCCTGATCCGACAATTGCGACGTCGGCGTCAACGCGCATCGGCCGACCACGGATCGAGAAGGATGCGGACTCCCGACTCTCGACTGGCGACTGGCGACTGGCGACTGGCGACGACGAAGTCGTAACTGCGCAGCACATCATCGGCAGTCGGCGGCTGAAAGAGCTTCTGCGCCGCGAGGGCCTCCATCGCCCCGTTGCCGCCGCGCGCAGGCACCAGCGAGATGACCGAGGCGCCGCACTGTTCGGCGAATTCGACCGACTGCAGCAGCCAGCGATCCTGCTCGTCGCGCGGAACGAACGGCGGATAAATCAGCACGAAGACCCGCAGCGACACGCGCCTGGCCGTCAGCGCCTCGGCGGCGCGTGAGAAGTCGTCGAGGGTCATCCGCTTGTTGAGCGCCTCGAGCGCGCCGGGATGCGCCGTCTCCAGGCCCATCGCGACTTCGAGTTGCGCGTCGCCGAGGGCCGCGGCGAAGCGATCGACACGCGGGCCGATGAGCGACGGGTGCGACTCGACGATCACCTGCTCCAGATCGGACACATGGCCGGCGATCGCGGAATAGTCGTGCTCGGGCACGGCGCGGGGGTCGAAGAAGTTCGACGCGTTGTAGAGCTTGATGCGGGTAATTGTCTCGCCACGCTCGCGCCACACCCGCCGCGCGGCCTCGAGCTGCGCCGGAATCGCACCGGCCGGCGTGTCCTCGTGCGTCGTGAACTGCCAGAGATCGCACATCGCGCAACGCCACGGACACTCGCGGCCCGTGAGAAACACCGTGCCGACACGCGCGACGCCGCCACGTTCGGTGAGCTCGTCGTCCACGACGATGTCCTGGTAGCGCCACGGATCGTGATGCGGGCGCGGGCCGCGGAGATCGAGGACGAATCGATCGCGTTCGGCCGCGGCGGCGGGGTACGGCGTGATGTAGTGCATTTATACGATGGCCGGGATCGCGGACTCTCGCCCTATACTAAGGCACTGTGTACGCGCACGCGGACGCCCTGCACGCACAATCGCAGTCGTCGCTGATCGATCGGCTCAACGGCCGCTACCACGAGATCGGGCTCCGCGTCTTCATGGTCATCGTCCTCGCGCACTGGGGCGAGCATCTCTTCCAGGCGTTTCAGATCTACGTGCTCGGATGGCCGGTGCCGAAGGCGCTCGGCCTGCTCGGCCTGTTTTATCCGTGGCTCATCAAGTCGGAAGTGCTGCACTACGCGTACGCGCTCGTGATGCTGATCGGCCTGTGGATCTTCCGTCCCGGTTTCACGGGCGTGAAGGACCGGCGCTGGTGGACGATTGCGCTCTGGATTCAGTTCTGGCATCACATCGAGCACCTGCTGCTGATCGTTCAGGCGACGATCGGCCACAACCTTCTCGGACGTCCGGTGCCGACCAGCGTCCTGCAGATCTGGCTGCCGCGCGTCGAACTGCACCTGTTCTACAACGCGATCGTGTTCGTCCCGATGGTGATCGGGATGTATTACCACCTCTTTCCACCGGCTGAAGAGCACAGGACGTTCCAGTGCTCGTGCGCCTGGGACGCCGAAAAACGGGGAATCGCAGCTTAGATCTTCTGACGCTCCCGGCCATCGGTCCCTTTCTCCGATGGCGGCATGCCCGTACCACCCTCCAGATCGGCCTTCTGTTCGCCGCGGCGCTGGTGGTCGTGGATGGCCTCTACGCCGCGAGCCTCGATCCCACGACGTTCACGACCGTCGCCGTCTGGACGCACTATCGCGGCCTGCTCGTCGTCGGCCTCCTCGCCGTCGGCAACCTGTTCTGCACCGGCTGTCCGTTCGTCCTCACGCGTGATTTCGGCCGCCGTTTTCTTCCGCCGCGTCTGACGCTGCCACGCTGGCTGAGGACGAAGTGGATCGGCATCGCGCTCTTCGGCGTCGTGCTGTTCTGTTACGAGCTGTTCGGCCTGTGGGCGCTGCCGCGCGCGACCGCGTACCTCGTGCTCGCGTACTTCGGCGCCGCGGTGGCCGTCGATCTGCTGTTCACCGGCGCGAGCTTCTGCAAATACTTCTGTCCCATCGGCCAGTTCAATTTCGTCGCATCGACGATGTCGCCGTTCGAGGTGCGTGTGCGGGACGGGGGGACGTGCCAGAGCTGCAGGACGGTCGACTGCATCAAGGGCAACGACCTGCAGCGCGGATGCGAGCTACGGCTGTTCCTGCCGTCGAAGGTGGGAAACATGGACTGCACGCTCTGCCTCGACTGCATTCACGCGTGCCCGCACGACAACATCGCGATCGCCACGCGCGTCCCGGGCGCCGAACTCGCCGATCCTCGCCGTCGATCCGGCATCGGACGCTTCTCGAATCGGCCGGACATCGCCGCGCTGGTCGTGATGTTCGTCTTCGGCAGCCTGATCAACGCGTTCGGCATGGTGGCGCCAGTCCGCAGCTTCGAAGGGGAGATCGCGCGGCAGCTCGGCATCGGCGGCGGCGCGCCGGCGTTCGCCGTGCTGTTCGTCCTGGCGGTCGTCGTCGTCCCGCTCATTCTGCTCGGCATCGCCGCGCCGATCACGGGACTGCTGACCCGCGACGTGTCGCGCACGCCGGCGCAGATTGCCGTCAGCTACGTCTACGCGCTCGTGCCGCTCGGCTTCGGCCTCTGGCTCGCGCACTACGGATTCCACCTGCTCACCGGCGCGTTCACGATCGTGCCCGTCACGCAGCGCGCGGCGATGGACCTCACCGGCTCGGCGCTGCTCGGCCCGCCGCTGCTGCGGCTCACGGGCATGCGTCCAGGGTCGGTGTACCCGATCGAAGCCGGGCTGATTCTGCTCGGCGCTCTCGGCTCGCTGGCGAGCGCGTTTCAGATTTCCGATCGCGATTATCCGGGACGCGCGGCACTCGCGGTCATTCCGTGGGCGCTGCTCATCGTGACGTTGACTGGCGTGGCGCTGTGGATCATGTCCCAGCCGATGGAGATGACGGTGGGTTGCCTCGGATGAAGAAGTGGTTCGTGGTGATCGTCGTGCTGGCCGCCGGTTCGCGGTTCGAATCGTTGTCGGCCCACAGCGGACCGCCGTTCCCGATCGTTTCCGATCAGACGGTCCACGGCTACAAAGTGTCGGTATGGACCGACCCGGACGTCACCGACGACGAGACTCGTGCGGGCCGGTTCTGGGTCACGGTCGATCCCGCCGCGACCTCCGTCGTCGTCGCCGTCAAGCCACGCGATCGGTCCGGCGACTCGAAAGGCGCCGCCGCGATGCCCGTGAACGGCGACAGACAGCGGTACTACACCGCGCTGCGGCTGGATCACGAAGGACGATATGACGTCCGGGCGGAGATCGACGGACCGCGCGGCCTCGCGATCGTCACCGCCTACACCGATGCCACCTACGATCTGCGGCCGCGCCCCGCGCTGACGATTCTCTTCGTGCTGCCGTTTCTGCTGGTTGGATTCGTCTGGGGAAAGCTGCTGCTGAAGCGCCGGCAGGTCAGCTCGAATAGAGCGAGTTGAAAGTGCGGCGGTAGTCGGTTTCTGAACCCGCGAGGCGGGCGCGCATCGCGTCTGCGTGCATGGCACCGTGCTGGAAGCGGCGTTTCGGGAACACGGGCATGTCGATGCCGGTGATCGCTTTGACGCCGCGCCGGACGATCTCGCCCTTGAGCGAGTACAGCGTCGGTACGTCGTACTTCGTCAGCGCGGCGAACGGAATGCCTTCCGCGACTTCCATCACGTCGGGACGCGTATACGGGCTGAAGCCGTCGAAGCCGTAGTGCCGCGCGGGCGCGTACGTGCGGACGTAGCTGCGGCTCAGGCCGCCGCTGTAGGTCAGCGAGTGCTTGATCCGGCCGACGCCCCAGCCCTCCTGATAGAGCATCAGGTTGTCGACGACGCTGCGGATCGTCAGTTCGGTGTTCTCTTCGATCGGATAGTCCTTCAGGTTCTCGTCGCCGCCGTCGCCGTCCGCGATGAAGCGCCACTCCGGGTAACGTTCGCGGATGCCGCGCAGCAGGCGCAGTCCCATCGCCGCGCACTCGACGTCGAGCGACTTGTAGTCCTCGAGCACTTTGATCGTCTCGCAGGCGTCGAGCTCGTCGGGCCGCGCGGCGATCTCTTCCAGGAACAGCGACAACCCGGTCCGCGCGAGAAACGCCCGCGCCTGTTCGACGTCCGGGCCGCCGCCGACATTCAGGACGAACGCTTTCAGCCGCTGCGGCGACATCCCGAGGCGCAGCATCGTGTGATAGACGACGAGGAACACCGAGCCGCTGTCGATGCCGCCGGAGAAGGCGACGCCGATCGGCGCCCGCGAATCGCGCGCGTCCACACGCTGCAGCCATTTCGCCGTCTCGTCCGCGAGCGCGCCGATGTAGCGGCGGCCGATCTCGTCGAGATCGCCCGGCAGCGACTCGCGCTGCGGCGTGAAGAACCGCGTGTAGCCCGGCGACGGATCCGGGCAGCCGACGAGCGCGAGCTCGACGATGTGATGCGCGGGCGCCATCCGCGTGTAGCTCGGATGAAACTGGGCGGCAAGATTATCGCCGCCGTCGGCGACGAGCGCCTTGTACAGCGTGTCGATGCGGTCCGCGACGTAGAGCACGGGGCCTTCGTGCCGCTTCGCGAGGAAGTAGCGGAGCGGACGATCCATCGACCGCGCCATGCGGACGGTGATGCCTTCGGACGCGACGAGCGCGAACGATCCGTCGATCGCGCGCACGCCGGCAAGGTCGCCGCGCAACACACACGCGCGCGCGACGTCGATCGACGGGGTGGAAAACGTATTCAGCGATGGATCGAGCAGATCCACCACACGGCTGACGTAGGCCATACCGGGGCTCTTATGCGACGACGCGCTTGGCGGTCTTCGCGGCGCCGGGACGCGCGTTCGGAAACACCTGCCAGACGCTCTCGAGGAACTTGCAGACGACCGGCGACGACTCGCCCCTGCGCCACGCGACGCAGATGTCCAGCGTCGCGTCGGGATCCGACAGCGGCACGACCGCCACGCCTTGTGTCGTGGCGAACGGGATGCCGATGCAGAGGTAGATGCCCTGGCCCGATGCGACCTTCATCAGGCCGGCCTGGTTGTAGGGCCCGGCGTCCGGCGTCGGCACGCGGTTCGGCGTGATGCCCTGGCGCGCGTAGAGCTCGTCCACCTTGTCGAACAGGTGCGGCATGATGTGGCGATCCCACAGCAGCAGCGTCTCGCCGGCGAGATCGCGGATCCGCAGCGTCTTGCGCGACGCGAGCGGGCTGTCGGCGCTGATGACGGCGACGATGCGCTCCTGAAAGAGGACGGCCGATTCGAGCGTCGCGGCGTCGAACGGCGGCCGCGCGAACACGAAGTCGAGCGTGCGGTTCTGCAGCTGCTCGTTGTAGATGTCGGCGCAGAGCACGTCGCTCGCGTCGATCGTGATGTTCGCGAACTGCCGCGCCGACGCGACGCGGATCTTGTTCACCGTCTCCCACAGGCCCCAGCCGATCCCGACGCGCAGCCGGTTCTCCTCGTTCCGCGTCGTCTCGCCGGCGGTCTCGTAGAAATCCGACGCGGCGGCGGCGAGCACCTTCGCTTTCTCGAGGAGTCCCGCGCCGGCTTCCGTCAGCCTCACGCCCTGGCGATGCCGATGAAACAGAATGATGCCGAGCTCTTCCTCCAGCTGCCGGATGTGGCGGCTGAGCGGCGGCTGGGAGATGTGCAGCCGTGCGGCGGCCTTGGTGACGCTCGATTCTTCGGCGACGGCGATGAACGCACGGAGATGGCGGAAATCCATGGCGCGGATTCTATACCCCCTTTGTATGAGCGCGAATCTTTTTCGGTATCGCCGGCGGCGTTAAGATAACCGCCGGACCAGCAAGGAGATCTGCCTATGGCTCGACGCTTCGTGCTTGCGCTCTTCGGTGCCGGATTTCTGGCAGCGACCGTATCCGCTCAACGGCCTTACACCCCGCCGAGAACGTCGTGGGGCGATCCCGATCTGCAGGGGACCTACACCAACAAAGACGAGAACGGGATTCCGTTCGAGCGTCCGGGCCAGTTCGCCGGCAAGAATCTCGGCGACGTCAACGACGACGAACTGAAGGACCTGATTGCCGAGCGCTCGAAGGCCGCGGTCGAACGCGCGCCGGGCATCGGCGGCGCGGACACGGGCGCCGGCCCCGTGCACTGGTACGAGAACTACGGCGCGAAGAACAGCCGCGCCTGGCTCGTCGTCGATCCGCCGGACGGAACGATTCCCGCGCCGATCGCCGAAGCCGGCGCGCGCAACGCCGAACGCGCGCGGCTGCGCGGCGCCCGCGGTCCCGCGGATGCGCCGGAGGATCGCAGCCTCTACGATCGCTGCATCACGCGCGGCATTCCCGGGTCGATGATGCCGGCGATCTACGGCAACTCGTACGAGATCATCCAGTCGCCGGGCTGGGTCGCGATTCGCTACGAGATGATTCACGAGACGCGGCTCATTCCGGTCGGCGCGCGTCCGCACGTCAGCCCGAAGATCGAGTCGTACATGGGCGATGCGCGCGCGCACTTCGAAGGCGGCACGCTCGTCGTCGAAACGACGAATTTCAAGCCGGCGTCGGCGTATCGCGGGTCGTCGGAGCACCTGAAGCTCGTCGAGCGGTTCACGCCGAAGGGGCCGAAGACGGTCGAGTGGTCGGTGACGGCCAGCGATCCGCACACGTGGGCGCGCCCGTGGACGTTCGCGATGAACCTGACGAAGGATCCGACGCAGGCGATCTTCGAGTACGGATGCCACGAAGGGAACTACGGCCTGCGCGACATCCTCAGCGGCGCGCGCGCCGACGACGCGGCGGCCGGAAAGGCAGTGGCACGATGAAACGCCTGATTCTTGTCGGCGTCGTCTCGTTCGCGTCGGCGGTCACGTTCGCGCAGGCGAAGTACAAAGCGCCGCGCACGGCGTGGGGCGATCCGGACATCTCCGGCAACTACACAAACAAGTACGAGCAGGGCACGCCGTTCGAGCGGCCGAAAGAGCTCGACGGCAAGACGCTCGATCAGATCTCGCCGGCCGAACTGACGCAGATCCTCGCCGACCGGCAGAAAAATGCGATCGAGCGCGCGCCGTTCCTCGGCGGCGATCCCGAGGGCAGAATCGGCGGTCCGGCGGAGTTCCGCGATCAGGACGGGATTACGAAAGGCAGCTCCGCGTGGTTTGTCGTCGACCCGCCGGACGGCCATATTCCCGCGCAGGTCCCGGACGCGGCGGCGCGCATCCGTCGGCTTCCGCGCAACGGCAGCAGTTTCGGCAACGGCCCGTTCAACAGCCTCAGCGACTTCAGCCTGTACGACCGCTGCATCACGCGCGGATTTCCGGGATCGATGCTGCCGGCGATCTACGGCGACTCCTATCAGATCGTCCAGGGCCAGGGCTGGGTCGGCATCCGCTACGAGATGATTCACGAGACGCGGGTGATTCGTCTCGACGGCGCGCCGCACCCGTCGAAGAATATCCATCTCGAAATGGGCGACGCGCGCGGCCACTGGGACGGCGACACGCTCGTCGTCGAGACGACGAACTTCAAGGCGCGGAGCGCGTATCGCAACGCCGACCCCGACACGCTGAAGCTCACCGAGCGCTTTACGAAGGTCTCGCCGACGCGGCTCGACTGGCGCGTCACCGTCGACGATCCGCACACGTGGACGAAGCCGTGGGCGTTCGCGGTGCCGCTGACGGTGAACAACGAAGAGCCCGTCTACGAGTACGCGTGCCATGAAGGCAACTACGCGGTCCACAACATGCTGAGCGCGACGCGGGCGGAAGAGAAGGCCGCCGAAGCCACGAAGCCGTAGCTGAAGTATGCTTGCGCCGCTATGCGGCTGCTGACTGCCATTTCACTCCTGCTGGCGCAGTGGATCGGCTATCCGACGCCGGGTATTCCGCGGCTGCCGAACGGCCGGCCGAATCTCAACGCGCCGGCGCCGAAAGCACCTGACGGAAAGCCGGATCTGTCCGGCATCTGGGTGACGACGAACGGCAAATGGCTCGTCGACATGACGGCGGACGGCGTGCAGGTGCCGTGGACGCCGAAAGCGAAGGCGATCTTCGACGAGCGCCAGGCGAACAACGGCAAAGATCGCCCGTCGGGAAAATGCATCTCGCACGGCGTGACGGATTTCAACGAGCTCACGACGCCCACGAAATTCATCCAGACCCCAGCGGTCACCGTCGTCCTCTTCGAGTCGTACAACCACTATCGCCAGATCATGACCGACGGCCGTCCGCTGCCGAAGGATCCCGAGCCCGCGTGGCTCGGCTACTCGATCGGCAGATGGGAAGGGAACACGTTCGTCGTGCAGACCAACGGCCTGAGCGAGAAGACGTGGCTCGACGACGGCGGGCATCCGCACAGCGACGCGCTGAAGCTGACGGAGCGGTTCACGCGGCCGGACTTCGGCCACATGACGATTCAGATGACGATCGACGATCCCGTGATGTACACGAAGCCCTGGAGCGTCACGATCACGAAGCAACTCGTCGCAGACGACGAGCTGATCGAATGGATGTGCGAGAACGAGAAGGACATGACCCACATGGTTGGAAAGTAACGGCGATGCATTACTTCGGAAAATTCACGGACAACATGCTGGTGGCCGATCCGCTCTTTGCCGGCCACGGCTCCGGCTACACACGAGCGTCGCTCGTGAACCACACGCTCGGCTCGGTGATGACGGGCTTGAGCGTCTGCGAGCTCGCCCCCGGCGGCACGCTCGATCCGCACGTGCACTCGTTCGAAGAAGGTTTCTACGTGCTCGCGGGCGACGGCGTCTTCGCGTGCAACGATCAGCACTATCTGCTCAAGGCCGGCGACTACGGCGTCGTCAAAGTGGGGAAGACGCACGCGTGGCGCAACACCGGCAAGGCGCCGGTGCGCTGGCTGCAGATGCACGCGCCGCAGCCGAAGCCGGCGGGCAAGGAGCGCGACACGTTCTGGCAGAAGGGCGCGAAGGCGCCGGAGAGCGCGAAGCCGCTCGACGTCGGCGACACGCGCGGAAACCTGCTCGGGCACTTCGACGCGTCGATGATTCCGCCGGTCGGGCAGCGGCAGAACGTCGCCGCCGGGCTCGAAGGCGTGTTCCTCAAGTGGATGATCGACGAGAACTTCGGATCGATTCATCACCGCATGCTGTTCATCGAATATCAGCCGGGCGTGAGCATCGGCCTGCACGACCACACGTTCGAAGAGGCGTACTTCCTGCTGAGCGGCGAAGTGCAGGGCGTGCTCGACGGCCAGACCTATCTCGCGAAGCCGGGCGACGTCCTCTGGACCGGCGTCGGCTGCGTGCATTCGTTCGCCAACATCGGCAAGGAGCCTGTCCGCTGGCTCGAGACCTTCGCGCCGATTCCGCCGAAGGAAGACGTGTTCCGCTTCATGGCCAACTGGGAGAAACGGGCGAAAGAGCTGGAGGGCTGAGCGATGGCCGTCACGAAGGGGACGATGACCGACGAGCAGAGGAAGTCGGTCGCGCTCGAGTATCTGAAGGCATTCGACAATAAAGGCGTGACGTCGAACGGCGGCAGCATCATGGATCTGTTCGCCGACGACGCGCAGGTGTTTTTCCCGAAGTGGGGACTGGCGACCGGCAAGAAGCAGATCGGGCAGCTGTTCACCGACTTCGGCGCCGGCATCAAGACGATCCTGCACGACTACGCGACGTTCAACTGGATCATGACGGGCACCGACGTCTTCGCCGTCGAGGGCACGAGCTTCGGGGAATACAAGGACGGCCCGTGGCGCGCCGGCGTGTCGCACGCCGGCCGGTGGTGCGACGTCTTCGAAGTCCGGGATTTTCTGATCCAGCGCTGCTTCATTTATCTTGATCCCGACTACGCCGGCAAGGACACGGCGCGGTATCCTTGGCTCTCCGCGAACGGCCGGGATCCGTCGAAGCCGATGGGATAGAGGTCAGAGGCCGGAAGTCAGAGGTCAGGAAAACACATGAAACTCGCGATCGCGTTCAGCGTGCTCGTCTCTGCTTCTGCCGCCGCGCAGACTCCCGCCGGACAGGCGATCTACGACAAGTCGTGCGCGAGCTGCCACCAGCAGCCCGGCGCCGACTCGCGCGCGCCGAACCGCGAGGGCCTGCGGCAGTTCTCGCCCGAGTCGATCCTCACGGCGCTCACGACCGGCAACATGTACCGCCAGGGCTACGACCTGAGCGACGCCGACAAGAAATCCGTCGCGGAGTTTCTCGCCGGCCGCGCGCTCGGGTCGCCGACGCCGATCGCCGAGTCCGCGCGCTGCACCGCGCCGGTTCCCGCGATGAGCGATCCGGCGAAGGGCTCGAGCTGGAACGGCTGGGGCGGCACGCTCTCGAACACGCGCTACGTCCCGGTGGACAAAGGCGGCATCTCGGCGCCGCTCGTTCCGCGGCTGAAGTTGAAATGGGCGTTCGGCCTGCCCGGCGTCACGGCCGCGCGCGCGCAGCCGGTCGTCGCCGGCGGACGCGTGTTCATCTCGAGCGAGAGCGGCGACGTCTTCGCGCTCAGCGCGAAGACGGGCTGCATCTACTGGTCGTTCCACGCGCAGTCGGGTATCCGTGCCGCGGCGACGATCGGCCAGTACAAGATGCCGACCGGCGCAAATGGCTGGGCGCTCTACGTGGCGGACGGCGCCGCGAACGCGTACGGCATCGACACGCAGACCGGCAGGCAGATCTGGATGAAGAAGATCGACGAGCATCCGGGCGCGAGAGCGACCGGGTCGCCCGTGTACTACAACGGCCGCGTCTACGTTCCGCTCGCCGGCCTCAACGAAGAAGGACAGGGATCGCGCGTGACGTACGAGTGCTGCACGTTCCGCGGCAGCGTCACCGCGCTCGATGCCAGCACCGGCGCGCAGATCTGGAAGACCTACACCATCGCCGAAGAGCCGAAGAAGCGCGGCGTGACGAAGGAAGGCGTGCAGGCGTGGGGACCATCGGGCGCAGGCATCTGGTCGGCGCCGACGATCGACGCGCGCCGGCGCGTGCTGTACGTCGCGACCGGCAACGGCTACTCGGATCCGCCGCAGCCGACGAGCGACGCCGTCATGGCGCTGGATCTCGACAAGGGCACGATCAAGTGGTTCATCGCGCCCGGCATCACCGAAGTCTGGATGATGGGCTGCAAGCCCGAGAACACGGACAACAACCCGCGCTGTCCGGCGAAGGAGGGTCCCGATCACGACTTCTCCGCGTCGCCGATGCTGACCAAGACGTCCGCGGGAAAAGATATCCTGCTTATCCAGAGCAAGTCGGGCATGGCGTACGGCCTCGATCCCGATAAGAACGGCGCGAAAGTCTGGGAGTACAAGACGTCGGGCGGCAGCGGCCTCGGCGGACAGTGGGGCGGCGCGGTCGACGGCAAGCTCGCGTACTTCGGCGTGAACGGCACGCTCTCCGGATCGCCGGGCGGCATGCGCGCCGTGAAGATCGACACGGGCGAGGAAGTCTGGTCGAAGCAGCCGGAACCGAAACTCTGCGGCACCGAGCGCGGCTGCAGCGCCGCGCAGGGCGCCGCGCTCACGGCCGTCCCCGGCATCGTCTTCTCCGGGTCCGGTGACGGCGGCCTCCGCGCCTATGCGTCCGACGATGGGACGATCGTGTGGAGCTTCGACACGAACAAAGAGTTCAAGACGGTGAACGGCGTCAAGGCGAACGGCGCGGCGATGGACGGTCCCGGCGCCGCGGTCTCCGACGGCATGCTCTACATCAACTCCGGCTACGGCGGGTTGGTAGGAAGGCCAGGAAATGTCTTGCTCGCGTTTGGCGTCGATTAGCGCGGCGATTGTTCTCGCGACCGCGGCCCTGACAGGGCCGCTCTGCACGGTCGCGGACGCGCAATCTGGTCTCGTCGTCGGGTCGGGGAACTTCTTCTCTCCGATCGTCGGCAATCTCGACAAGGCGATCGCGTTCTATCGCGACGCGATCGGCCTCGACATCACCGGCACGCCCGCCAACGCGGAGCAGAACGCTCCCATCCGCAACATGTTCGGCCTTCCGGACGCGGCGTTGCGGTGGACCGTCGCGCGCCCGCCGCAGGGCGCCGGACGCGGCGGCGTCGAGATCGTCGAGATCTCGAAAGCCGAAGGCAAGCCGCTCGCGCGGCGGCCGCAGGATCCCGGCGCGTTCACGCTGATCGTCCTCGTGCGCGACGCGAACGCCGCGTACGCGAAAGCGAAAGCCGCGGGCGCGTCGTTTGTCACCGCCGGCGCCGCGCCGTTGACGGTCGGACGCGCGCAAGCGTTCGTCGTGAAAGATCCGGACGGCCACTTCATCGAGATCGCCGAGCTCAATCCGCTGCCGGAGACGACCGCGGCGGCCGACGCGAACGTCATCGGCGTCCGCGTGCGGCTCACCGTCGACGATGCCGCAAAGGCGATGCGGCAGTACCAGGACCTCGGCCTGTCCGGCACGATGAACGTCATCGCGGAGTCGAACGAAGGCCTGATGAAGATGTTCGGCCTGAAGGCCGACGCGAAGTTCCGCCTCGCGCAGCTCGATTTCCCGGCGACCGGGCTGAAGCTCGAGCTGATTGAGTTCAGCGGCGTCGATCGCCGCACGGTGCGCGGCAACCTCCAGGATCCGGGCTCGACGCGCATGCAGGTGCAGGTCCGCGACGTCCCCGCCGCGATCGACGTGCTCAAGGCGGCCGGCGGCGTCGTCCAGTCGACCGGCGGCGCCACCGTCGATCTGCCAGGCCGCGGCGGCGCGGTGACGAAGACGGCAATTGTGCGTGATCCCAATAACCTCTTCCTCGTGCTGATCCAAGCGGCGAGCAGGTGACGCTCGCGCTGTTTCTCGCGCTCAGCGTCTCGCTTCAGACCGTCCTCGATCGCGTCAGCGACTACGTCCTCCGCTACCAGCGCGAGCTCTCCAGCGTCGTCGTCGAAGAGAAGTACGTCCAGGACGCGGACAAGTCCGATCGTCCGCTGCTGACGCATCGCGAGCTGCGGTCCGACCTGCTGCTGATGAAGGCGCAGAGCGACAGCGGGTACGTCCAGTTCCGCGACGTGTTCGAAGTCGACGGCGACGCCGTGCGCGATCGCACCGATCGGCTGATGCAGCTGTTCGTGAGCCCGTCGGAGAATCCGAAGAAGCAGGCCGCGCAGATCATGAACGAGAGCGCCCGGTACAACATCGGGCGCATCGAGCGGAACATCAACGTCCCGCTGCTCGCGCTGCTGCTGCTCGATCCGGTGTACCAGCCGCACTTCAAGTACTCGGTCGACACCGAACACAGGGGCACGCCGCGCGGGCTGCCGAAGACGCCGGCGTTCACGCTGGCGGCGGACGCGTGGGAGCTCGACTTCGACGAAATCAGGTCGCCGACGATCATCAAGGGCGACCTGCAGGACGCGAAGTCGCACGGCCGTGTCTGGGTCGATCCCGAGACCGGGCGCGTGCTGATCACCGAGCTCGTCAACGAGGCGAAGACCGTGCGGTCGACGATCCGGGTCAGCTTTCAGTCCGCGCCGCTGGATGGGTTCCTGCTCCCGCTCGAGATGCGGGAACGGTATGAGCGGAAAGGGCAGTTCTACCTCTTCGAAGGCACGGCAACCTACAGCAATTACCGCCGTTTCACGGTCACCACGGACGAGTCGATAAAGACCCCCAAAGACTGAGTGCCGGGCCTATAATTCCTTCCAGCAGGAGGCTGTAATGCGTGTAGCCATCGCGGCCGTCGCCGCCATTGCCCTCGGATCGTTGTCGGTCGTCGCGCAATCCCCGAAGACGTACAGAGTGCCGAAGACCGTCGACGGCGTGCCGGACTTCACCGGCAACTGGACCAACGCGACGTACACGCCTCTCGAGCGGCCCGCGCAGTTCGCGAACAGGGAGTTCTTCACGCCCGAGGAAGCCGAGAAGTACGTGAAGTCGCGCGACGAGAGTTTCAACAACCAGGCCGCCGACGACATCCACTACGACAACTCGCTCTGGCAGACCGAGAACTACAAGAAGGGCGTCAACAGCCTGCGCACGTCGCTGATTGTCGATCCGCCCGACGGCAAGCTGCCGCCGCTGACCGACGCCGCGCGCAACCGTCCCGCGGGTCCCGTCGTCGGCGAAGGCCAGGCGTCGCGCCGCGGCGACAGCTACGAGAACCGCACGTGGGGCGAACGCTGCGTCAGCTGGGGCAACGACGGCCCGCCGATGATGCCCGTCGGCTACAACGCGAACCTCGATGTTCTGCAGGGCCCGGGCTACGTGGTCGTCCGCAACGAGATGATTCACAGCGCGCGAATCATTCCGACCGACGGCAACCGTCCGCATATCAGCGAGAAGCTCCGCAACTGGAACGGCGACAGCCGCGGCCACTGGGAAGGCAACACGCTCGTCGTCGAGACGACGAACTTCAACGCCAAGGTGCGGTATCGCAACTCGACGCCCGCCATCAAGGTCACCGAACGCTTCACGCGCACGGACGCGGACGACATCGACTACCAGGTCACGGTGGACGATCCGAACACGTGGACGCGCCCGTGGACGGCGTCGATTCCGCTGCGCAAGGTGCCGGGCCCGATTTACGAGTACGCCTGCCACGAAGGCAACTACGGCCTGCCGAACATCCTGCGCGCGCAGCGCGTCGAGGATGCGAAGGCGGCGGCCGGGGTGAAGGACTGAACTGAGAAGTAAGAAGTTAGAAGTGAGAAGTTAGAAGGGCCGCGTGTGCCACACACCGCGGCCCTTTCCACGTACGCGCTCAGTTGTGGCGTGCGCGGTGGATCTCGCGGCTGTTGCGATTCAGCTCGCGGTCGAGCTGCATCGGTCTTCTTTTCCTGCTTCGTCACAAAGGCTTCTTGTGTCCTACGGGTTCCGCCCTAT
>DATNBT010000090.1:0-12716 GCA_035571855.1 Vicinamibacterales bacterium | reverse complement strand
TTCGGCCCGGCCTCGGCGTGTGCGCCGCTGAGGAACGTCGCGGCCGACCGGTTGTGGTTCGACGTCGCCGACCCGCCGCCGTACGCCTGCGGATGGCTCAAGTCGCTGATGATGTTGATCTGCTTATGGAACGGCTTCAGCGGCTGAAGAATCTCCGACAGATCGAAGCTCGATCCGTCGGCCGCCGGCGTCCACTTGTCCATCGTCGCGCCGTGCGGGAAGTAGATCGCGCCGAAACGCGCGCGTCCCTTTGCCGCCGTCTGCGCGAGCGCCGTGGCCGCGGGCACCATCGACTCGAGAAACGGCAGCGCGACGGTCACGCCGACGCCGTGCAGGAAGGTCCGCCGCGACAGATGCTTTTTTGTGATGAACATAGTTCTAAGCTCTCACTTCTCACTTCTTACTTCTCAGTTCCCGCTCGTCAGAGCGGTCTTCTTCATTCTCATCTGAAACGCGTCGCTCGACACGACCCCGAGCACGACGGATGAGAAGCGGTAGTCGTTCTGCGCAGCTCGGTGCACGACGTTCCGAATCGCGGGCATGTCGAAGTATTGCACCGGCCGGCCGAGCGCGTACGTGAAGAGTTTCTCGGTCGCGTTCGTGACGAAGGCGTCCGATCGGGACAGCAGCGCCTGGCGGAGGTCGGCAGGGCCGTTGAGCTTCGTTCCGTCGACGAGCTGGCCGCTCGCATCCACCGGAGACTTGCCGTCGATGTCCCGCCAGGTGCCGACCTGATCGAAGTTCTCGAGCGCGAACCCGATCGGGTCCATGATTTTGTGGCACGACGCGCACGGCGGGTTCGTGCGGTGCATCTCCAGCCGGTGCCGCAGCGACGTGTTCTTCACCTCCTCGGGATTCTTTTCCAGGTTCGTGTCGACGCCCGGAGGCGGGATCGGCGCCGGCGTGCCCAGAAGATTCTCGAGAATCCAGCGCCCGCGCGTCACGGGCGACGTCCGCGTCGCGACGGAGGTGACCGTGAGGATGCTCCCTTGCCCGAGCAGGCCGCGCCGCGGGCTGTCCGCCGGGAGCTCGATGCGGCGGAAGTAGCTGCCGTAGATATTCGGCATGCCGTAGTGCTTCGCCAGGCGCTCGTCGACGAACGTGTAGTTGGCGTCGAGCAGTCGCAGCAGGCTCTGATCCTCGTGGACGATGCTCCCGAAGAGCATTTCCGTTTCCGTGCGGAACGACTGACGCAGGTTGTCGTCGAAGTTCGCCGCCGATGTCTGCACGCCCGCGAGATCGCGCAGGAACAGCCACTGGCCGGCGAAGTTGTTGGTCAGCGCGTCCGACTTCGGATCCGCGAGCATTCGCCGGACCTGATGCTCCAGCACCTTCGGATCGCGCAGCGTTCCCTTGCTGGCCGCATCGAGCAGCTCGTCGTCCGGAATGCTGCTCCAGAGGAAGAACGAAAGACGCGACGCGAGGTCCGCGTTGCCGATGCGATACGGTGCGCCGGGTTTCGTGCCTGCCGGCTCGGTCTCGGCGCGGTAGAGGAACGCCGGCGCGACGAGCAGCCGTGCGAGCGCCTGCTGGATGCCGATCTCGAAGTCTCCGGACGCCCGGCCCTTGTCGTAGAACGTCATCAGCGTCGCGACTTCCTCGTCGCTGACCGACCGGCGGTACGCGCGCCGCGCGAGCGACGAGACGATCTTCCTCGCGCACGCGGCTTCGTCGGCGGGGCTCGCCGGATGGCAGGAGAAGATGCGATGCCGGCTCGGCGTGTCGCCCGTGCTCGTCGCGTTGAACGGCCCGGTGATCACCACCGTGCCGATGCCGCCGCCGGCGACGAACGTCGAGTTGACGCGGAAGTCGGAGAACTGGTCGTCGACGCCGGCGCCGCGGACGCGGTCGACGAGCGCCGCGCCGATCGTGTGCGGGCCCGCCGTGACCGGCACGCGGAAGCTGCGGACGTTGGGCGCCTTCAGCTGTTCGCCGTCGAGCGTGACGTCGATCGTCGCGCCGCCCGGAGCGCCGCCGGGCCCCGCGCCGGTCACGCTGAACTCGTACTCGGCGTCGAGCGGGAACGTGTGATGCACGAGCAGGCCGCCGCGTGTGCCGAGCGGCAGGCCTTCGATGTGTTTGTCCTGCACGAGACCACCGGGCGCCGCGTAGGTCACCTGCGTCGGCGTGAGCGTGCGGTCGCCGACGGCGCGACGGCTGATCTTCATCGCGGCCGAGACGTAGCTCTCGATGAGCGACGGCGACACGCCGAGCGCGTCGGCGATGTTGTCGAAGCCTTCGCTCGACGCGTCCGCCGGCAGCAGCGTCGAGACCTCGATGTCGAGCGCGAGCAGATCGCGGATCGCGTTCGCGTACTCGGCGCGATTGAGGCGATGGAGCGCCGGCGCGTCGAGATTCAGACCGGCGGGGACGGCGCGATCCAGCCGTCCTTCGAGATCCGTCGCGAACGCATCGAGCACCGGACGATCCGGACGCCGCGCGCCGCTCGGCGGCATCATGCCGGTCCTGATTTTCCGCACGACCTTTTCCCACGTGGCTGCGTCGTGGGCGACGTTGTCCATGTCCATCGTGTCGAGCATCAGGCCGCCGGTCTTGAGCCGCTGGTTATGGCAGGTGATGCAGTACTGGCGGAGGAGTGCCGGCTGCTGCGGGGCTGCCGGAGCCTGCGCGCCGCCCGAAACGACGGCGGCGACGACGAGCGCGAGTGAAAGAGCGGCCGCGAGATGCCCGAATGGTTTCATCAGCCTGCGGTCGCAGGGTTCATCAGCTTCTTGATCAGCACGATCGAGCTCGGTTTCGGGCGCGCCGGATGCGTCGCGAGAAACACGCCTTCCGCCCAGTTCAGCGTCGACCGTCCTTCGTTGTCCTTGAGGTCGAGCTTCGCGCCCTTCGCGACGAGGAACTCGATGATGTCGTCGGAGCCGCGATTCGCGGCGCCCATGACCGCCGAGATGCCCATCGAGTTGACGGCGTTCACGTCGAGCCCGAGGTCGTAGCACATCTTCACGGCTTCGAGCCTCGCCGCCGGCCCGGCATCCGTCGTCTGATCGACGACCCAGTCGACGCCGGCCGCCGCCATCAGCGCGTTCGTGCCGGCGAATGCCGTGATCGTCGGATCGGCGCCGTGCGCGAGCAGCATGCGCATGACGTCGAGATCGGCCGCGAGCGCCGCGCGCAGGAACGGCGTCTGGCCGGTCATGTCGACCCACGAAAGATCGCCCGTGACGTGCAGCATCTGGCGGCGGATCGGCGGCACTTCTTTCGTTCGCGCGTTCACGTCGACGCCTTTGTCGAGGAGGACTTTGATCAGCTCGAGGGCCGGCGCGCGATCGACCCCGTTCTCGAACGTCGAGCTGTCGACGTCCATGTTCCGGAGTTCGACCGCGGCCCAGAGCGGCGTGCGGCCGTACCAGTCGATCGCTTTCACATTTGCGCCACGCTCAATCAGAAAGCGCGCCGTCTCGACGTGATCGTTGGTGATCGCCATCAGCAGCGGCGTGATGCCGTTCGCGTCGGCGCGCTCGAGCTCGGCGCCCGCGGCAATCAGCGCCCGTGCCGAATCCGTCCGGCCGTCGCGCGCCGCGTAGAGCAGCGGCGTCATCGCGCCGGGAATGAGGAACCGCGATCCGCGATCCGGGAGGCCGCCGCGGACGATGCCGATGCCGTGGCCGAATCCGGGAACGGAGTTCGGAAGAATCCATGCGGGGGCGGCGCCCGTGCGCGTCTGCATGTTGACGTTCGCGCCGCGATCGACGAGCAGCTTCACCACGTCCGGATGATCCTCGCGGACGGCCATCATGAGCGCCGTCTGCTCGAACGCCGGATCGCGCGCGTCGAGCGTCGCGCCGTGCTCGAGCAGCGTCTTCACGGCGTCGACGTTGCCGACCTTCGCCGCGGTCATCAGCGCGGTCTCGCCCTGCTTGTCACGGGTGTTCGCGTCGGCGCCGGTCTCGAGCAGCAGCGCGATCATCTTCGCGTTGCCGTTGGCGGCCGCGAGCGAGATCGGCGTGACGCCGTAGCGGTTCGGGAGCGACGGATTCGCGCCGGCGCGAATCAGGCGCTGCGCCGTGTCGAAGTCGTCGACGCGGACAATCCAGTGCAGCGGCGGCGTGCCGTCGGCGCCGGGCGCGTTGACGTCGGCTTTGGCGTCGATCAGTTTCCGGACGGTCGCGACGTCGCGTTTCATCGCCGCGTCGGCGAGCCGTGTATCGCCCGCACCCGCGGCGAGCGCCAGCATCAGCAGGAAAGCCATAACCGCCATATTTTACTGCCGGATGAGAGAATAGAGCACGGAGCCGGACGCTAGACGGCTTTTTGCCCATGTCACAGCCCGAAGTCTGGCTGCGCGGACCGCTGCCCGACTACATCGACGAGCTGCAGCCGGTGGCCCACTCGCTGCTGCAGGTGCGCGAAGAACTCGAACGTGCCGCCGCGGTGCCGCCCGCACAGCTCTGGGCACGGCCCGGCGGCGCCGCGTCGATCGGATTTCACCTCAAACATCTCGCCGGCAGCCTCGATCGCCTGCTCACCTACGCCGCGGGGAAACAGCTCGGTCCGGCGCAGCACGAATATCTCGCCGCCGAGGATCGTGAGACCGGCGAATCGGCGGCGGCGCTGGTGCGCCAGGCCCAGGCGGCGATCGATCGCGCGCTCGAGCACGTGCGACGGACGCCGCTCTGCACGCTGGACGACGCTCGCGAGGTGGGACGAGGGCGCCTGCCCTCGACAGTGCTTGGCCTTCTGTTCCATGCGGCGGAACACGCGCAGCGTCACTCTGCGCAGATAATCACCACGGCAAAGATCCTCAATGGATAGCCGTTCACCCGCGCCCGCGCTGCTGCTCGGGCTCGTGGTCACGCTCGCCGCCGTCGTCGGGGTGTCGTGGTATCTGACACGGCAGATCTCCGGCCTGCGCGCGTTGCAGACGGATCTCGCGGATCGCAATCGCGTCGATTCGCTGCAGCTGCTGCGCATTCAGAACGACCTCAACTCGCTGGGGCTCGCGATGCGCGACATGCTCGACACCAGCGAGCCGTACCCGCTGACGGCCTGGTCCGCGCAGTTCGCGCGCATTCGCCGCGATCTGGACGACGCCATCGCACGCGAGGCCGAAGCGGGCGGCGCGCGGCGCACGCCGGAGCAGAGTGAGTACCTGACACGATCGCTGGCGCAGTTCTGGGATGCCTCCGATCGGATCTTCGCGCTGGCGGCCGGCGGACACCAGGCCGACGCGCGCGACCAGGTACGGCTGTCGCTGCAGGCACGCCAGGATGCGCTGACGACGGCCGTCGCGCGCCTGCTCGCCGCCAACAACGCCAGCGAGGAACAGACGGCCGCGCAGGTCCGCGAGATCTACGCGCGCGTGCAGCGGCAGGTGTACGTCTTTCTCGGCGCGACGTTCGTGGTCATCGCGCTGACGAGCCTCTATCTGATCCGATCGAACCGCCGGCTGTTCGCGAGGCTGTCGTCGCTCTCCAACGATCGACGCGGGCTCGCGCAGCAGCTCATCGCCGCCCGCGAATCGACGCTCCGAGAGATCGCGCGTGAGCTCCACGACGAATTCGGCCAGGTGCTGACCGCGATGGGCTCGATGCTCGGGCGGGCGGGCCGGCACGCGCCCGAAGGCTCGCCGCTTCGCGGCGAGCTCCGCGAGGTCGCCGAGATCGCGCAGACGACGCTCGAGAACATGCGGGGGCTGTCGCAGACGCTTCATCCGTCGATCCTCGAGGACGCGGGGCTCGAGCGCACCGTCGACTGGTATCTTTCTACTATCGAGCGCCAGCTGGGACTCACCGTATCGTATGACCGTCCCGCGACGCCCATCGTCGTCGACAGCGAGGTTGGCATTCAGGTGTACCGCGTGCTGCAGGAGTCGTTGAGCAACGTCGCGCGCCACTCGGGCGTCAGGGACGTGCGCGTCCGCCTGCGCTCGCGCGGCGGTGTCCTCGAACTGGACGTCGAGGACCACGGCCGCGGACTCCCCGCCTCCACCGAACGCCGCGGCCTCGGCATCGTCGCGATGCGCGAGCGCGCGGCGCTCGTCGGCGGCACGCTCGAGTTCGTCAGGCCGCGGGACGGCGGAACGCTGATTCGCCTCCGGGTCCCGATCGCGCCGGCGCAGGCCAGTCATGTCTGATCCGAAGATCACCGTGCTGCTCGCCGACGATCACAGCCTCGTGCGCCGAGGCTTCCGGCGCATTCTCGAAGACGACGACGCCATCGAAGTCGTGGGTGAAGCGGCCAACGGGGAGGAAGCGATCGAGATGACGAAGCGGCTGCATCCGGCCGTCGTCGTCATGGACGTCGCGATGCCCGGTACGAACGGCCTCGCCGCGACCAAGCACATCGTGGCGGCCAATCCGAAAATCGCCGTCCTGATGCTCAGCATGCATTCCGAAGAGACGCTGGTGCGCCAGGCGCTCGACCACGGCGCGCGCGGCTACGTGTTGAAGAACGCCATCGATCTCGATCTCGCCGCGGCGGTGAAGAAGGTCGCGGCCGGCGAGAAGGTGCTCGATCCCGCCGTCACGAAGAAGGCCGCGCTCAAAGGCGAGCGGACGAACGCGCTCACGCCGCGCGAGCTCGAGGTCCTGCAGTTGATCTGTTCGGGGCTCTCGAACCGCGAAATCGCCGACAAGCTCGATCTCAGCGCGAACACGATTGCCGTCCACCGCGCCAACATCATGGCGACGCTCGGCGTGCACAAGACCGCCGAGCTCGTGGTCTACGCGATCACGAACGGCCTCGTGACGCTGCCGTGAACCGCCGGGATTTTCTGTTCGGTCTGGGCGCCGTCGCGCTCGGACAGCCCCGCCGCCCGATCGGTTTCTCGCTCGCCGACGTCACCGCCGCGTCCGGTCTTCAGTTCCGCCACAACAACGGCGGCTACGGCGGCAAGCTCCTGCCGGAGACGATGGGATCGGGGTGCGCGTTCATCGACTACGACGCGGACGGCTGGCCTGACATCCTGCTCGTCAACGGCATGGACTGGCCGGGCCACAAGCGGCAGCGATCGACGCTGAAGCTGTATCGCAACAACCGTAACGGCACATTCACCGACGTCACGCGCGCGGCGGGCCTCGACGTCGAGATGTACGGCATGGGCGTCGCCGTCGGCGACTACAACAACGACGGCTTCGCCGACATCCTTATTACATGCGTGGGACAGAACCGGCTGTTCCGCAACACGGGCAAGGGCACGTTCGTGGACGCGACGGCGTCGAGCGGCCTCGCGGGCCGCGTCGGCTTCAGCACCTCCGCGCTGTGGTTCGATTTCGATCGCGACGGCCTGCTCGATCTCTTCGTCTGCAACTACGTCAAGTGGACGCCCGAGCGCGATGTGTTCTGCAGCCTCGACGGGAAGAACAAGTCGTACTGCACGCCGGAGGCGTACCGCGGCGACACCTGCTGGCTGTTCCACAATCGGGGCAACGGGACGTTCGAAGACGTGACCGCGACGTGCGGCATCTTCGATTCGAGCTCCAAGTCGCTCGGCGTCGCGCTGCTCGACAGCGACGTCGACGGCTGGCCCGACGTCTTCGTCGCCAACGACACGCAGCCGAACAAGCTCTATCGCAACCTGCGGAACGGCACGTTCCGGGACGTCGCGGTCGAAGCGGGTCTCGCGTTCAGCACGGAAGGCCAGGCGCGCGCCGGTATGGGCGTCGCGGCCGGCGACTTCGACAACTCCGGCGTGCCGGGTCTCGCGATCACCAACTTCGACAACGAGATGATCGGGCTCTATCGCGGCGGCGGCCGGGGGCTCTTCGAAGACATCGCGCTGAAGTCCGGCGTGGGCGCGGCGTCCCGGAATTCGCTCGGCTTCGGATGCGCGTTCGCGGACTTCGATCTCGACGGCGATCTCGACCTCGTCGTCGCCAACGGCCACATCGACGAGACCGTCCGGAACATCCGCGGCAACGTCGGCTACGCGCAGCCGCCGCTGCTGTTCCTCAACGAGGGCAACGCGTCTTTTCGCGAGGCGGCCGCCGACGCGGGCCGCGAGTTCGCGCAGCCGCGCGTCGGCCGGGGACTCGCCTGCGCCGATTTCGATCGCGACGGCGACGTCGACGTGCTGATCACGACGAACAACGGCCCCGCGTTCCTGTTCCGCAACGACCAGACGCCGGGCAACCGCTTCGTGCGTTTTCACCTGCGCGGGACGGCATCCAACCGCGACGCGATCGGCGCGACCGTGCGGATTTTTCACGGCGGGACGTCGCAGTCACGGCTGGTGAGAAGCGGCTCGAGCTACCTGTCGCAGTCGGAGCTTCCGGTCACGTTCGGCGCCGGCCGCCGCGATCGCCTCGACCGCGTCGTCGTCTCGTGGCCGAACGGACGGACCGAGGAATTCAGGAACGTCGCGACCGGCAAGTCGTACGAGTGTGTCGAAGGAAAGGGTATGCTGACGCCATGAAGATGCTCACGGCCGCCGTGGCCGCGCTCGTGCTCGCCGGTCCGGCGGCGAACCTGAAGTTCTCGTTCAAGAACACCGACGGCAGGAAAGTCGCGCTGTCGGAGTTCAAGGGCAAAGTGATCATCCTGGACTTCTGGGCCACGTGGTGCATCCCGTGCAAAGAGGAGATTCCGGGGTTCATCGAGCTCCAGAAGAAGTACGGCGATCGCGGGCTGCAGATCGTCGGCATTTCCGTGGACGACTCGCTGAATCAGGCGAAGAAGTACGCGACCGACATGAAGATGAACTATCCGGTGCTGCTCGCCGAGGGCAGGGAAGACATCCTCCGCGCGTACGATCCCATCCCGGGCATTCCGGTGAGCATCATCATCGATCGCCAGGGCCGCATCGTGACGCGCCATGACGGCATCGCGAAGATGGATGTGTTCGAAAAAGAGATTCTGCCGCTGTTAGAGTAGAACCATGGCCAAGACGGACACCGAATGGCAGGCCGAGCTCACGCCGGCGCAGTACCAGGTCCTCCGCAAGCACGCGACCGAACCGCGCGGCTCGAGCGTGCTCAACAAGGAAAAGCGCGAGGGCGAATTCCGGTGCGCGGGCTGCGGCGAGCTGCTGTTCAGCTCGGACACGAAGTATGAGAGCGGCAGCGGCTGGCCGAGCTTCTACAAGCCGGCCAACGACAAGGCGGTCGAGACGACGGTCGACTCGAGTTACGGGATGACGCGCACCGAAGTGCACTGCGCGAAGTGCGGCGGACATCTCGGGCACGTGTTTCCGGACGGCCCGCAGCCGACGGGCCTGCGCTACTGCATGAACGGCGTCGCGCTCGCGTTCGATCCCTCGAAGGAGCAGAAATGAATCCGCATTTCGTGAATCAGCATCCGATCGCTCCGCCGTTCCCGCCCGGATCCGAGACGGCGCTGTTCGGCATGGGCTGCTTCTGGGGCGCGGAGAAGAAATTCTGGCAGCAGCCGGGCGTCTATGCGACCGCGGTCGGCTATGCGGCCGGCCAGACCGAGAATCCGACGTACCGCCAGGTCTGCAGCGGCACGACGAATCACGCCGAGGTCGTGCTCGTCGTGTTCGATCCGAAGCAGATCCGGTACGAGGATCTGCTGAAAGTGTTCTGGGAGAACCACGATCCGACGCAGGGCATGCGCCAGGGCAACGACGTCGGCACGCAGTATCGCTCGGGGATCTACTACGCGAACGACGAACAGCGGAAAGCGGCTGAAGCCTCGCGCGACATGTATCAGAAGCAGCTGTCCGCCGCCGGCTATAAGAAGATCACGACCGAGATCATTCCGGCGCCGGCGTTCTGGTACGCCGAGGACTATCACCAGCAGTACCTCGCGAAAAATCCGGACGGCTACTGCGGTCTCGGCGGCACAGGCGTGAGCTGCCCGATCGGTGTCGGGGTTGTCGCGTCGTAGCGTCCGGCTTTAGCCGGACCGTGAGCCGAGCTACGAGCCGCGAGCCGCTGCCGATCGATTCTCACATCGCGCGCATCGTCGCTGACGTTCGACGGTGTCGCGCGATTGTCATTTCAGCCCAGCCGGGCGCGGGCAAGACGACCCGCGTGCCCCCCGCGTTAATAGATGACGGCCCTCTCATCCTGCTGCAGCCGCGGCGGGTGGCGGCGCGCGCCATCGCGCGGCGGATCGCGGTCGAGCGCGGCTGGACCATCGGCGACGAGATCGGCTGGCAGATTCGCTTCGAGCGGAAGTTCAGCAGCCGGACGACGCTGCTCGTCGCCACCGAAGGCGTGCTGACCGCGCGGCTTCAGCACGATCCGCTCCTCTCCGGCTTCAGGACCGTTGTCATCGACGAATTCCACGAGCGCAGCATCCACGCCGATCTCGCGATCACGCTCGCGAAGCAGGCATGGCGCGCGCGTGACGATCTGCGGATCGTCGTGATGTCGGCGACGCTCGACACCGCCGCCGTCTCGCGGTTCCTCGACGACTGCCCGGTGGTCGACGTGCCGGGACGTCTGTTTCCCCTCGACGTCTCGTACAGCCCGGGCGCCTCGGTGGCGGACGCCGTTGACACGGTCGGCCCGGGCGGCGATGTCTTGTGCTTTCTGCCGGGAGCATTCGAGATCCGTCGCGCGATAGACGACCTGCGTGCCCGCGGGATCGGGCGTGACGCCGACGTGCTGCCGCTGTACGGGTCGCTCGACGCCGACGAACAGGATCGGGCGTTGCGCCCGGCTGAAGCCGTCGCGCCACGGCGACGGCGGATCATCGTCGCGACCAACATCGCCGAGACGTCGGTGACGGTTCCGGGCGTGACGGCGGTCGTGGACGCCGGGCTTCAGAAGGTCGCCCGCTACGACGCCGACCGCGGCATCGACAGCCTCGAGACCGAGCGCATCACCGCCGACGCCGCCGATCAGCGGGCCGGCCGTGCGGGCCGCACCGCGCCCGGCAAGGCGATTCGGCTCTGGGACGCACGCGATCGCCTGCGCCCGCACCGTGAGCCCGAGATCCACCGCGTCGATCTGTCCGCCTCCGTGCTCGACGTCATCACGTGGGGAAGCGACCCACGCACCCTCGAGTGGTTCGAGCGTCCCGCGGACGATCGGATCGATGCTGCGGTCGCGCTGCTCGAACGCCTCGGAGCGATTCGCCGCGGCGCCCTGACGGACACAGGCAGAGCGATGCAGACGTTTCCGCTGCATCCGCGGCTGGCGCGGATGCTCGTCGCATCGGGCGGCGCGCGGAACGTGATGCAGGCGTGTGCGCTGCTGTCCGAACGTCATCTGCTTCCGGCGCGCGCGGCAAGCACGACGTCGGATCTGCTTTCGGCGATCGATCGGTGGCAGACGCTGCCGCCGCATCTCCGTTCGGTGGCCGACGCGCTCGTGGCCTCGCCGAAGCTGCCGCTCGGCGAACGCGAGTTTCGCCGTGCAGTCTTCGCCGGCTATCCGGATCGCGTCGCGCAGCGCCGATCGCCGCAGTCACCGCGCCTGCTGCTGTCGTCCGGCGCGGGCGGGATCGTGTCACCGGAGAGCGGCGTCGTCGACGGCGAGTTTCTCGTCGCGCTGGACGTCCAGGCGTCGACGCGTCCCAACGATCCCGACGCGCGCGTGCGGCTCGCGAGCCTGGTCGACCGCGAGTGGCTGTCGCCGACGAGCGTCGAGCGCGTGCACCGTTTCGATCGGTCGCGCGGCACGGTCAAGGCGTTCGAGATCGAACGCTACGACGCGCTCGTCCTCGCGGAGCGGCCGGTCGAAGCCGATGCGGAGCAGCGCGTGCAGATGCTGGCCGACGAGTGGATCAGGCGTGGACCCCGCGACGCCGATCTGCAGCTGCTGCGGCGCCTTCGCTTCGCCGGCGTGGCGTCCGACACGTCACGCCTCGTGCGGACCGCGGCGCGCTCGGCGGCGTCGCTCGACGGCATCGATCTGCTGTCGGCGCTGTCGTTCGACGAACGCCGCGCGCTCGATCAGCATGCGCCTGAGGCGATTGCCGTGCCCAGCGGACGAACCGCCCGGGTGGAATACGAAGAGGACGGCTCGGTGTCGGCGTCGGTGAAGCTGCAGGAGCTGTTCGGCCTCGCGGACACGCCGAGAATCGGCCCTCGCAAAGAACCCGTCCGTCTCGCGTTGCTCGCGCCGAACGGACGGCCGGTGCAGACGACGAGGGATCTGCGGAGTTTCTGGAACACGACGTACGCGGAAGTGCGGAAGGAACTGCGCGGGCGCTATCCGAAACATCCGTGGCCCGAAGATCCGTGGACGGCGACGCCTACGTCTCGAACCTCCCGAAGAGCGGCTCATCCCCCCGCGACGCGTAGTAGCCAAAAGCCGCGAGGGCGGCGATGAGCAGCATCAGCCAGACGCTCGTCGGCGCATAGAGCTTCGAGAGGTCCGCCGTCAGGCCGCCCTGTCTGATGACGAGCTCCGCCAGCGACGCCATGATCAGCGCAAACATGCCAAACCGCACGAGCACGGCCATCATCACGCCGGCAAACACCAGGGCGAACCCTTCGTTGATGGAGAACTGCTCGGTGGCCGCCAGGTTGGCGTAGAGGAACGCGCCGACGACGATGGAGATGACGAGGGCCGCCCATGTGCGCTTGACGACCATCCGCGCGAGCGCGAATGCGAGGGTCGCAATCAGGCCCGTGAACAGCGCGTCGGGGGGAATTGTGAGCACGGTCGCGAGGGCGCGGCGTGAGCTCAGGAGCAGCTGTGTGTTGAAGGGGTGCGGCGGCGGCGGCGCGTACCCGAGGAGCGGCGGCAGGAGCTTCACGCCGAGGCGCAGCACGCCGAGGACGACGCCCGCGGTGAGGCCGACGAGCACGTCTCGTCCGACTCGGGGATCGCGGAAAC
>DATNBT010000089.1:0-7336 GCA_035571855.1 Vicinamibacterales bacterium | reverse complement strand
GGATAGATGACCACCGGTTCGGCGGTCTTGAAGACACGCTGCAGCGCGGGAATCAGATCGAGCGTGAGCGCCGCGAACTCGGGGCCGCGGTGATCGATCGTCGGCCGCGCCATCGCGCGCAGCACGCGGCCGGGAACGTTGGTCGGACCGGGAATCTGAAGGAAGTGCCAGCCTGAATGCGTCATTGTCTTAGAAAGCTATGCGGGTTTCACCCGGAGGTTGCCGACCTGCGCCAGCAGGCCGGTGAAATCGTACACGCTGCGGTAGCGCAGGACCTGCCCGTTCGCCACCGTGAAAATCAGTACCGCCGTCATGCGGAACGCCTTGCCGGTCGGCGGCAGGCCCATGAAGCCGCCCATGTCCGTGCCGGCGATCGTGAGGACCATCACGCCTCGGTCGTCCTCGATGATCGTATCCTGCGCGTGGACCGCGACGTCAGGAAATGCGTTGAACCACTCCTGATACACGCGCCTGATGGCGTCGCGCCCCGTCATGCCCGGGCTCGTCATCGCCTCGACGTCGCAGTCGGCAGCCACCATGGACACCAGGCCGTCGATGTCGCGCTGGCGGATGGCCGCCAGCCATCGCAGCAGCAGGCCCTCGGTGGCGTTGCGCAGCATGTCGGGCATGCTACGGCCGTCCGATTGAAGACTGCTCCGCGTTGGCGATCGTCTTCATCGCGTCCGCTTTCACGATGTAGCCCGCCTTCAGGTTGCGGTCGGTCGCGACCTTCACGTCCGACACGTACGAGGTGTGCGACGAGTACAGCATCGCGAGCCGCGCCTTGTCGAAGTCTTCGTGCCAGCCGGTGAGGAAGCAGAAGCCGACGCCGGTGTTCTCGCCGCTGTTGACCGCCGTCGCCACCGCGTGTTCGGCGAGACGGATGCCGCCGAGCGCGTTGCCGAAGCTGTCGCGGTCGATCGTGGGCTTGCCGTTCTCGGTCACGATCTCGATCGGCGGCGCGGAGGGCGGCGGCGTGCCGTCCTTGATCCAGCGCGCGATGTGATCGTAGAGCGCGTTCTGCACGTACTCGGACGGAATGCGGCTGAGCGGCGGATGCGCGCACCCGTTGAACGGCCCGGGCTGCTGGTTGCCGCGCGCAGGTCCGGGCGCCGGGAGCATCGTCTGTTTGTTTCGCAGGCCCAGCTTCACGAGCTGCTCGGCGTGCGTGTAGTCGAGATGCGACGTGCCGGCGACTTCCCACGTGCCGAACTTGTCCGAGTCGGGACGGCGCACAGGAATCTGCTGCAGCACGTCGGTCTCCGACAGCAGCTTCCACACTTTCACCGTCAGGTCGGGACGCATGCGTCCGCCGCCGCCGTGCAGCAGCACCGCGTCGTACACCGCGGGCGACGCGAGCGGATGGACGCTGTTGATGTACGCCGCAAGCCTTCCGGCCGACTGCGAATGTCCCGACGCGATCAGCCGTTCGGCGCGCAGCGGCCCGAGGACGTTCTGCCCCGCCCTGCCGCGCACCGCCAGTCCGGCCGCCGTGAAGATGTCGTACGAGAGGCTGTCGCCCTGGACTGCGCCGCCGTCCGTGACGTCGAGCGAGCTGTACCGCTCGGGCATCCGGTGCTTCAGCGCGGCGACGCCGACGTTCTGCGCCGACACGCCGACCCACGCGTAGCCCGACCGGACGAAGTGCTCGCCGCTGTGAAACCACTCGACTTCGTTGTCGAACCCTTCGGAGACGTTCGTCCACTCGACGACGACCGTGCCGTTGAACTTCGCCGCCGTCTGCGGGCGGCGGACGACGATGCGGGTCTTGAAGGGATGGGTCGCGTCGGAGGGAAGGCCGTTCGTCATCTGATCGCGGGCGATCTCGTACGTCCGCGCCGTGCCGCTGATGAAGAACTCCTCTTCGACGTAGCCCTGCTTGGCCAGATCCATGACCGACGCGTTGAACGGCTTCCCGTCGATCTTCGTCGTCGCGATCGCCGCGACCGACAGCGCGAACGCCAGGCCGAAAAGGCCTGCCTTACTTGCAAGCAAAGTTCGCAGCATCATCCGTGCTTCCAGCGCCCTTGTACGTCGCGACCGCCGGATACGCGCACAGCGGCCGGGTGCGAACGACTCTGCCGTCCACCGTCTTCGACGCGGGAATCGTGGCCGGCGCGTTCTTCGTCCCGACCCACGTGTCGACGGCGGCGAGCATGTCGAACGTGCTCGTGCCGTCGCCGCCGCCGCAGTGGCCCATGCCGGGCACCATGAACAGGCGCACGGAGTCGCGAGCCCCCCTGGTCGCTTTCAGCACGCTCTGGTAGTAGTTGACCGAGTTCTCCGGCGGGATGCCCGGGTCGCCCCAGCCGTGATAGATGAGCAGCTTTCCTCCCCGGCCCGTGAACTGCGAGAGATCCGCCTTCGTCGCATCGAGACCGGTCTTCAGCGTGTCGACGGTCGCGAGCGCGTGGTCGTCATACGTCAGCGAGTTCGGATTCCAGTCGGGGTTGTTGTAGACGATGTACTTGAAGAAGTCGTCGGCGTAGCCGACCGGCCGGCCGCCAAGCGACATGTTCCAACCCGTCTCGCTGCCCGGCTCGAGCCCTGGATACAGCAACTCGTGCGTCTTCGGATTCCTCGGCCCCGCGTAGATCTTCTTCGCAGCTTCCACCTGCGGTGCCGTCAGACAGTCTGCTCCCTCACCTGACTTACAAAGCGTGACCGACGGATCGAACTTGCACTTCAGCGGGTTTTCGATGACGCCGTCCGTCACGCCGTCGAGCGCGTCGCACTGCGCGAGCGCGGCTTTGTGAAGCACCGCGTACTTGTCCGGAGTGAGTGCGCTGGCTTCGTCTTTGTGCGATGCCTGCCACAGCCATACCTGTCCGAACGTCTGCCGCCGGGCCGCGTTCGCGGGCGCGCCGGCGACGATCGCGTCGAAGTCCGCAGGATAGCGCTGCGCCGCCGTCAGCGCCTGGCGTCCGCCGGTCGAGCAGCCGTTGAAGTACGCCTTCTGCGGCGCGTTGCCGTAGTACGCGGCCACGACGGCTTTCGCCGTCACCGTCATCTCGTGGACCGCGCGCTCCTCGAAGTCGACGAGCTTCTCGGGATGTCCGACGATGAAGTTGGCGTTGCCGCCGGCGTGGCCGGTGTCCGTGCTCACCCCCGCATAGCCGTTGCTGATCGCGGTCGCGAGCGCCGGATACGAGATCGTTCCCGCCCAGCCTCCATTGCCGACCGACTCGAGCTTCCCATTCCATCCGCCTCCGCCCGCTCCGCGGGCCACGGCCGACGAGGCCGCGATCGGCAGCCAGATCTCGATCTTGATGTCCGAATCCGGTGAAGGCGTGAGCGTCGCGGCGACGCGGCAGAACGCGGGAAGGCTGGCGAACACGTTGGCGCCGCGACCGGCGCGTCCGGGCGGTGTGAACTGCCCGGCGCCGACCGTCTGCGCGAGCGTGACAGCGACGTGCGGCTGCGAGAAGGTCGAGAGACTTTCACAGGTCGCGCCCATCGCGGGCGCGGCCACCAGAACGAGCGCCGCTGTCAGGATCTTCATTTCATCAATTTCTCCAGCTCCTGCTGGTACTCCGGATACATCGTCTTGGCGCCGCCCATCGCCGCGTCGAGGGGCAGATGGTAACGGTCGAGGAATTCCTTCACGTTGGGATTCTTCCCGATCAGGTAGTTCGGGACGATGCCCTGCTGGCGGTTGGCGACTTCGTCCACGTACTCGCACGGCCAGAGCCACGCGCCGTTGCCCGTCTGCACGCGATCGTTCTCGACGAAGTTCTGTGTCTTGATCAGCGGCTCGGTCATGTAGACCGGATCCCACGTGTAGGCGACGTGCGTGAGGATGTTGCCGTGACGGATGAAGTGTTCCGTCAGCGTCGCTTTGTCGCTCTCCGGCAGGCCGTTCCGGCGGATCCAGCCCTGCTTGATGTGCGTCGTGTAGACGGTGAGCATGTCGCCTTCGAACTTGCCCGTGGAGAAGCCTTCCCACGTGTGCGCGGCGTATTCCGGCGGATGCGGACGGCCGTCCATCCAGATCGTGCGCGTCTGCTCGTAGGTGCTGATGTAGTTCTTGATCGCGATGAGCACCTGCGTGTCGGGATCGCGCTCTTCCCAGATGCGGAGCTGCAGCGGTCCTCTATAGATGTAGGGCGCGACGTGCACCTGGCACTGGTGCTCGGGCAGCGTCAGCCGCGACGGATCCCAGCTGAGGGCCCACTGCCGCGCGCCGTCGCTGATCGGCAGCCCGAGGTAGTCGCCGAGCTCCGGCCCGGGCGCGCGTTCGAGCTGGTCTTCGTGAAACCGCACGCCCCAGCTGCCCGTGAGATCGATCTGCGCGTAGGCCGCGGACGGCAGCAGGGCCAGCGTCGCGACGACAATCACCCGCCTGAAAATTGTTCGCATGGCTCGATATTTTACTCGACGGTGAACGGGACCGACACCTTCGTGGTGGCCCACGCCATGGCGATTTGACCGCCTTTTGACCCTGTATTCGGCTCGATCGTGAAGGTGAGCTGCTCGACGTTTTCGGGCAGCGTCATCTTCTGCATCGGCACTTTCCCGACGTCCTCACGCGATCGATGGGCGGTGTGGAACGTGTCCCAGTCGCTGTTGAAAATCAGGCTCCAGACGTCCTCGGTCGGCTGAATCCAGAGCGAGTACTTCCCCGCGTCGAGCTTCAGCTTGCCCGCGACGAGCATCGGCTTCGTCGTCGAGATGTAGGTCGCCTCGTCGGCTCCCGGGCACCAGACTTCTTCCCATCGCACGAGGTTCCCGAAGATGCGGCGCCCGCGGGTGTACGGCCGCCCGTACTCGATGAACATCTGCGAGCCGTCGACGGTGACGACAGGCGTGCGCTCGTGCGGGCTCGCGCGGCGTCCCTGCGCCGTTGCGCGGTGGCAGCCGAGCACGACGAGGGCGGCGAGGAAGAGAAACGCTGCGGCTTTCCGGGTACTCATGCTCGGCTCCTTCAAATCTCCACCACGGAGGAAAAGAGGAAAGGAGAATTCTCCGTGTTGAAACGTTCTTCAACCAGCGACGCTCTTCCAGTTCTGCGCCAGATACTCCGCGGTTCTCCACGCCAGCGCCTGCGCGGTCAGCGTCGGATTGCGCGCGCCGCTCGTGCCCATCACCGACGCGCCGAGGATACCAAGGTTGGGCACCTCGTGCGAAAAGCCCCAGCGGTCGACGACGTTCGTCTCCCGGTTGTCGCCCATGCGCGTGCCGCCGTACGCGTGCGTCGAGAGGCCGTGCACGGGGCTCATCGGCCCGCGCTGGATCTCGATCGCGCCGGCGGCGCGGTACCACTGCTCCATCTTGTCCTGGATGAACGCGGCGATCTTGAAGTCGTTCTCCCTGTACGTCGCGTTGATCCGGCAGACGGGATTGCCGAGCGGATCCTTCACCGCCGGATCGAGGTCGAGGTAGTTGTCCTCGAACGGCAGCGTCGTCTTCTGAAGGTACGCGGTGTTGGTGCGATCGGCGTTCTCCATCACGAACTTCTTCCACGCCGAACCCCACGACGGCGCCTTGCGGAAGGTGTCCATGCTCGCCGCCGCGATCGGACGGCGGTCGGAGTACACCCACAGCGTGCCGCCGCCGATGAAGTCCAGGCCGGCGTGATCGAAGTTGTCGTCGGCCCAGTTGTCGACCGCGATGCCCTGCGCCGGCAGCCCGTACCAGTTGTTCACGTTCTTCGGAAACAGCGCCGTCATGCCCGCCGTCTGGTTATGGCTGAAGTAGTGCCGTCCCACCTGGCCGTGGTTGTTCGACAGGCCGTTGGGGAACGCGCGCGACTTCGACAGCAGCAGCGTGCGCGTGTTCTCGTACGTGTAGGTCGCGAGCAGCACGACCTTCGCCGGCTGGAAGTACTCCACGCCGTCGGTCACGTAGTTGACGCCGGACGCCCGGCCCTTCGCGTCGACGCCGATCGTCGTCACGTGCGCGCGCGTCACGACTTTCAGCCGTCCCGTCTTCTGCGCTTTCGGGATCGTCGTCACGAGCGGCGAGTTCTTCGCGTCGACGTGGCAGCCGCCCTTGTTGCAGAAGCCGTGATACATGCAGGCGGATCGGCCGTCGTACGTGCGCGAGTTGACCGCGGCCGGACCGGGGAACGGATGCCAGCCGAGCGACGTCGCCGCCGACGCCATCATCTCGGTGAAGCCCGTGCCTCGCAGCGGCGGCATCGGAAACTCGCGCGAACGCGCGCCTTCGAAGATGTTGCCGCGCGGATCGATCTTGCCCCGGATGTTGCCGGCCTGGCCCGAGACGCCGATCTCACGTTCGACGCGGTCGTAGTACTTCTCGAGCTCCTCGAGGCCGAACGGCCAGTCCTCGACCGTCGATCCTTTCGGAAGCCGCGCGGCGCCGTACCGCTTCGTCGTCTCGCTGACGACCTTGAAGTCCCAGGGATTCAGCCGCCAGCTCTGCGCCCAGTAATGCAGCGCCGTGCCGCCGACGGCGTTCATCATCGGGTGGCTGTTCGCGCGAATGGTCTGTCCGAGCACGCGCTGCGTCGGGATCTCGTGCTGCGCCTTCTGCACCGCCTGCGGCCAGTCGCGGTAGTTGTTGCGCAGCTCGTCGGGCGCGAAGTCCTGCTTCGACAGCCACGTCCCCGCTTCGAGCGCGACGATGTCGATGCCGGCCTGAGCGACGGGCAGCGCGGCGACGCCGCCGACCGCGCCGAGGCCGATGATCACGACGTCGGTGTCCTTGAGGCGCGTCGCCATCAGCGATCCGACGCCTTGTGGAACATGGCGTAGTCGTACGCGGACTTGTGATTCGGCTTGAGCGTGATGCCCATCTTCTGCTCGTCGGCGGTCACGATCGTGCGGACGCCGGGATAGCCGAGCAGATCCCAGCCGACGAAGTTCGCGTTGCCGCCGTAGAACGGATCGCAGAAGGTGCCCTGAATCGTGTGCGTGCGGAGGAGCGCGAAGAACGGCGTGGCTTCGATCGCGTGCAGGACCGCGTCCTGATCGGCGCTCTGCAGCGCCGCGAACGGCAGGCCGCGCATCTCCATCGCGCGGCGATCGAGGTCGGCGAGGCCTGTCGCATACGTCTGGCGCGACGGCGCGAGAAAACCGCCGAGCGCGCGATCGATGTAGCGCCAGGCTTGCGCTTCACGCGCGCCGGGGCCGTTCTCGTCGGTGGGAATCAGGCGCGCGCAGACGGCGTCGAGGGTTCCGGCTTCGGAGGGAGCGAGCGTGATCGCATCGCCTGTCGCATCCGCCTTCAGACGGACGGCCTGCGCGATCGCGGCGGCGCCCGCGAGTTTCAGCAGCGCACGGCGCGAGATCGGCTCGTCGCGTGTGGACACGGCCGCTAAAAGCCGGACACGACCATGTCCGACAGCTGAATGCTGCGCAGTTGACGCGACTGA
>DATNBT010000088.1:0-12310 GCA_035571855.1 Vicinamibacterales bacterium | reverse complement strand
CCGCTGCCGGCGACGGTGGTGATGATCTTGGTCTTCGCGTCGACGCGGCGGACGCGGTTGTGGTGCATGTCGGCGATGTAGAGATCGCCGCTGCGCGGATCGATGGCGACGTCGCTCGGCATGTTGAGGTGCGCGTCGGTCGCCGCGCCGCCGTCGCCGACGTTCTGGCCGTCGCCAGGTGAGCCGTCGCCGGCGACGGTATGAATCAGCCCGGTCTTCGCTTCGATCATCCGAATGCGGTAGTTGAGCGTGTCGGCGATGTAGATGTCGCCATTCGGCGCCGTGGCGACTGCACTCGGCGTGTTCAGCGCCGCTTCGATCGCCGGCTTCTCGTCGCCGTCGTAGCCGTTCTTCCCTGAGCCGGCAATGATCGTGATGATCCGGGTCGGGGCGTCCACGCGCCGGATGCGGTCGTTGCGCGAGTCGGCGACGATGAGGTCGCCGTCGGGCGCGATCGCGACGCCGTCCGGCGTGTCGAGCTGCGCGCGCGTCGCCAGGCCGTTGTCGCCGGAGAACCCGTTGGTCTCGTTGCCCACCACCGTGGAGATGACGAGCCGGCGATCCACGCGCTTGATCACGTTGTTGTTGGAGTCGGCGAGGTACATGTCGCCGTTCGGCGCGATGACGACCCCGCCGGGCGTGTTGAGATACGCCGTCAGCGTCGGGCCTTTCGCGGCGTTCGGCGCGCCGATGACGAGCCGCACGGCCGTGGCGGCTTCGCGCAGCATGAACGTGCCGGTACCGATGCCGACGATCATGACCAGAAAGATCAGCGCGCTGCGCAGGCTGTACGCGCGCAGCCGCGACGGCGAGATGATCGGCGGACGCGGCGCCGACGGCAGCGAGACCATGTTCGCGCCGGTCGCGACGCGCTGCACGGCGCGCCGGACGATCGCCGTCGTCTGCGCCGTGCGCCAGACCATGAGGCCGATGATGAGGAGCGCGAGCCCGGCCGTCAGCGCACCGGCCGTCGGCCAGCGCAGTGTCAGACCTGCGGCGGCGGCGAGGATGAGGCCGGCGCCCAGGCCGGCGGCGCCCACCATGCCGAAGGTCGTCGGCCGGAGTTGCGTGCCGACGCGCACGAGCGTCCTGCCGCTGCCGTGTTCTTCGGCGAGCGCGCGAACGTCGATCCAGCCCCAGCGGCCGATGATCACGCTGATGTCCCGGTCATCGGACCAGCCGTCGTCTATTTCGATCGAACGAACCGCGCGCGACCGGCGCAGCCAGTCGGTGAGCTGCGAGAGCACGCGATCGGCCGACGTCCACGCCTCGCTCCAGTAGCAGTCTTCGATGACCGTGCCGGCGAGGAGCGCGAGGCCGCGGCCGGCTTCACGAATCGACGGACGTGGACCTTTGCTCGTCTGCGGCTCGACGGTCGGCACGCGAACGGCGGGCGGCGACAGCATGCCGCGAATCTGCCCGCGCAGCCGCGCCATCGGCTGGATGAAATGGAGATACGCGACCATCGCGTGATACCAGGCTTTGCTTCCGGACAGCGACGACACGTCCGAGCGCATCGCGTACGCCAGATTCCTCGCGACGGTCCAGGCGAGACCGACCAGGCCCGTGCCCAGCAGGAGAATCGCGGCCCACTCGTGCGTGCGCAGCGCGGCGACGACGGCGCCCGCGAGCGTCAGCAGCGTGGAGACGACCTGCCATCGGATCGAGTGCGGAAGGAACGCGAACGGATGGACGTCGGCGCGGTAGACCGAGGGAAACGCGGCCGTGCCCCAGACGCCGGCGTTGATGCGCGTGCCCCAGAGCGAGCGCACGAACGGCAGCGGACTGTAGATGCGCCCGTGCCAGAGCATGTGGCCGTCGAGAAACTTCTCCGGATGATGCGCCATCAGCCAGGTCTCGCCTTCGCCGTACCCGACCTGCTGACGCCAGTACGCCTTGATCGACGAGCGATGGTGATGCCAGACGAGCGCCGCCGCCGAGAACCCGATCCTCCAGCCGCGCGCCTGCAGGCGCCAGCACACATCCACGTCGTCTCCGGCGCGGAGATAGATCGGGTTGAAACCGCCGATGGCGAGCAGCGCGTCACGGCGGAAGGCCATGTTGCAGCCGGGGACGTGCTCGGCGATCCGATCGTCGAGCAGCACGTGCGTCGGACCGCCCGGCGCGCGCGCGATGCACTGGGCGATCGGCGAATCGTCCCTGGGCACGACGTTGGGACCGCCCGAGCCGACGACGTCAGAATTCAGGAACGGCTGGACGAGGAACGTCAGCCAGTCGGGATCGACGCGCGTATCCGAGTCGGTGTACGCGACGATCTCTCCCGTCGCTTCCGCGAGGCCGACATTGCGGGCGGCGCTGAGCCCGGCGTTCGGGACTTCGATCAGCCGGACCCGCGCGTGCCGGCGCGCGATGTCGCCCGTCGCGTCCTTCGAGCCGTCGTTGACGACGATGATCTCGTAGTCGGGATAGGTGAGGTTGTCGAGCGACGCGAGGTTGTCCTCGAGCGTGTCCGCGGCGTTGTAGGCGCAGACGACGACCGACACGCGCGGCCAGGCCGCCTTCACGGCCGCTGGAAACGGCGCATCGGCGAACGCCTGCGCGACGGCCCTCGCCGCGGGCTTCGGCCGGCGCTCGCGATCGACGAGGCCGAACTTCCAGTCCCGCACGTCGTGGCCGCCGCGCCACCACTCGTCGGTCCACGCGTACGCAATCGCGCCGCACGCGCCTTCCGCAAACGCGGATCGGATGTGCATCGCGGTGATGTCGGCCTGGCCGTCCTCGCCTTCGCGGATCGAGTCCGCGCCCGCCTCGGCGAGCAGCAGCGGCTTGTGTCCGGCGATGTGCTGCAGCCGCGCGAGGTACGCGCGCAGCTCGGGTTCGCGATGCAGATACACGTTGAACGCGCAGACGTCGAAGAACGACAGGTCGAGAAATTCCGTCGGCGGAAAGTTGACGTACGTGAAGAGCGATTCCGGCGACACCGATTTCGCGTCCTGATACAGCTCGCGCAGGAACTTTTCGATCCTGACGTTGCCGTGCCAGCGGACCACGCCGGGCGGGATCTCGTTGCCGAGCGCCATCATCAGCACGGCGGAATGGCTGCCGAGCTCGCGCACCTGCGAGAGGACGTCGCGGCGGATTTTCGCCGTCAGTTTCCTGTCGTCGAGAAACGCGATGTGCTGCGGCCACGGCAGGCCGACCATGACGCGCAGTCCGTTCCGCGCGGCTTCGTCGAGAAGCTCGACGCGCGGCGGCGTGTACGTCCGAATGGTATTGATGCCGAGCTCCGCCATGAGGCGGAAGTCTTCAGCGACGCGTCGTGGTGAAGGGAACTGGTAGCCCTCTGCGTCCGGCGCGAACGTTCCGTACGTCACGCCCTTGACGAAAAACCTCCGGCCGCCGATTTGCAGAAATTTTCCGTCGGCGGCGGCTCGCGCGCGCGGTGCGGGCAGCGCGTCGGCCGGTGCGATGACCGGGAGAGCTTCGGTCGAAGAGAATCCTGACAACTACCTATTGTATCAAGTGTTTGTAAGGGGCTCCCGGAGCTTCAGCGTGCCGGTGTAGAGCGCCATGCCGACGACGGCGTCGATCCCGAGCGCGTCGAGCTCGTCGATCTCCTGCTGAGTCGTGATGCCGCCGGCGGCGGTGAGATGGCGGGCAGTCGCGTGACGAACTGCGAGAATCGCGTCGATGTCGGTGCCGCCCATCAGCCCTTCTTTGTCGACGTGCGTATAAAGAAACTCCCCGCAAAACGGCTCGAGGGCCTTGACCGCCTCGGCCGCGCTGATCGCCAGCGGCGTCTTCCAGCCGTGGATGACGACCTGGCCGCCTTTGCTGTCGACGGCGCCGATGACCTGTTCGACGCCGATCGCCTCGGCGAGCTGCTTCGCGAACGCGAGATCGGGCCTGCCGTCCCTGAAGAGCGACGAGCTGGCGATGATCTTCTTCGCGCCGGCGGCCAGCACGTCCCGCGCTCGCGCGACGGTGCGGATGCCTCCGCCCACGCGGCAGGAGAGCGCTGGCGCAATCTGCCGGACGATCGCGAGGTTGTCGCCTTTCCCCATCGCGGCGTCGAGATCGATCACCTGCACTTTGGGGAAGCGTTCGAATTTCCGTACCCACTTGAAGATGTCGTCGTCTCTGATCGCGAGGCGTTCGCCCTGCACGAGCTGAACGACCGCGCCGTTCTGCAGATCAATCGAGGGAATCAGCATCAGAGCCGGACCGGGATGCCTGCGGCGCGCAGGTGCGTCTTGAGGTTCTTTACGCTTGTTTCCGCGTAGTGGAAGATCGAAGCGGCGAGCGCGGCGTCGGCGCGGCCGCCGTTGAAGACGTCGACGAAGTGATCGAGCGTGCCGGCGCCTCCGGACGCAATCACCGGAATCGACACGGCGCTCGAGACGGCGGCGGTCAGGCGGCAGTCGAAGCCGATCTTCGTGCCGTCGCGGTCGATCGAGGTCAGGAGGATCTCTCCGGCGCCGCGGTCTTCGGCTTCTTTCGCCCATTCGACGGCGTCGCGGTTGCCCGGAGTGCTGCCGCTGCGCACGTAGACGGCCGCGCGATCGCCTTCCCATTTCGCGTCGATTGCGACGAGCACGGCCTGGCTGCCGTAGCGCTCGGCGAGCGTGGTGATGAGCGACGGATTGGACAGCGCCGCGGTATTCAGGCTGACCTTGTCCGCGCCGGCATCGACGGCCGCCGCGGCGTCGCCCTCCGTGCGGATGCCGCCGCCGACGGCGAGCGGGATGAACAGCTCGCGCGCCACCGAGCGGATCGTGTCCGCCAGCGCGCGACGGCGTTCGAGCGTCGCGGTGATGTCGAGGATGACGAGCTCGTCGACGCCTTCGGCGTTGTAGCGCCGCGCGAGCTCGGCGGGATCGCCCGCGGCGCGCAGGCCTTCGAAGTTGACGCCCTTGACCACCTGGCCGTCGCGCACGTCGAGGCACGCGATGATGCGTTTGGACAGCATGCGCGCGCTACCCGACCATGCTCAGAAAGTTTCTGAGCACCTGGAGGCCGACCTCTCCGGATTTTTCCGGATGAAACTGGACGCCGGCCACGTGGCCGCGCTGCACGATTGACGCGAACGGCTCGCCGTGCGACGTGACGGCGACCGTGTCGCCCGTGACAGGCGCCACGAAGCTGTGCGTGAAGTACACCTGCGAGTGGTCGGCGACATCGGCGACGATCGTGTTCTCGCGCTGCATGTCGAGCGAATTCCACCCGACGTGCGGGACTTTCACGTCCGTCGACCGCAGCCGGTAGCACTGTCCGCCGAGCAGTCCGAGGCCGGGCAGCTCCGGCGCTTCTTCGCTGCCTTCGAACAGCCACTGCATCCCGAGGCAGATGCCGAGCAGCGGGCGCAGTTCGCCGACGCGGCCGAGGATCGCTTCGACCCACTCCGGGCCGAGCGCCTTCGTCGCTCCGAAATGGCCGACGCCCGGAACGACGATCGCGTCCGCTGTCGCCAGCTCCTCCGGCCTCTCCGGCGTGAAGAGATCGGCGCCGAGCGCGGCGAACGCCTTCCGCACCGACGTCAGGTTGCCGGCCTTGTAGTCGATGAGCGCGATCACAGCAGACCCTTGGTGCTCGGCAGCATCTTCGCGAGCCGCTTGTCTTTGGCGACGGCGACGCGCAGCGCGCGGGCGAACGCCTTGAACACGGCTTCGATGTGATGGTGGCTCGATCGGCCGTACATGACCTTCACATGCACGTTCGCGCGTGCGCCGATCGCGAAGCCCTCGAAGAAGTCGTGGACGAGCTCGGTCTGGAGGTCGCCGACCGTCACCACCTTCACCTTCAGATCGACGGCGGCATGAGGACGGCCGCCGAGATCGATCGCCGCGACGGCAAGCGTCTCGTCCATCGGCATCACGAAGTAGCCGGCGCGGTTGATGCCCTTGCGGTTGCCGATCGCCTGCGAGACGGCTTCGCCGAGCGCGATGCCGAGATCTTCGACCGTGTGATGCTGATCGACGTCGAGGTCGCCCGTCGCTTTCACCTTCAGGTTGAAGCCGCCGTGCCGCGTGAACAGCTCGAGCATGTGATCGAGAAAGCGGATGCCCGTCCGCACGTCGTACTTGCCCTGGCCTTCGAGCGCCAGCGTCATCGCGATTTGCGTTTCCGTCGTGTTCCGCTTGATTACCGCACGGCGCACAGCGCCTCCTCGAGCACGGCGAGGCCGCGCTTGGTGTGTTCGACGACTCCCGCGGCCATGCGCAGGCAGCCCTCGCAGCCGGGCTCGCTCGAACGGTTCCGCAGAAACACGCCGTGCGTTTTCGCGGCCTCCACGACATCCGCGACGCGCGCGCCGACGCGAACGAGCACGAAGTTCGCGTCGCTCGGCCAGTACGTCAGCTTCAGCCGATCGCACGCCGCATAGACCAGCGCCTTGGACTCCTTCACCTGCCGCAGGTAGTCGTTCACGTACTCCAGATCGCCGAGCGCCGCCTGCAGCGCCGCGACGGCGGCGATGTTGACGCTGTAGACCGGCACGACGTAGCGGATCGGATCGAGCACATCAGGATGTCCGATGACCGCGCCGATGCGGATGGCCGCGAGTCCGAACGCCTTCGAGAACGTGCGGCCGACGACGACGTTGGGAAACTGCGGCAGTTCCGGGATGAACGAGCGGCCCGCGAATTCCGCGTAGGCCTCGTCGACGAACACGATCGCTTCCTCCGGCACGCGTTTCGCGACCGTGCGAATCACTTCGAACGGCGAGGACACGCCCGTGGGGTTGTTCGGACTCGTGATGAACACGATCCGCGTCGCCGGCGTAATCGCGCCGAGGACTTCGTCCAGCGGGAACTGGAAATCCGGCTTCGGCATCACCTGCACGAGCTTTCCGCCGGCGACGGCGGTGTCGAACCGGAAGATCTCGAACGCCGGCTCGGGCACGATCGCTTCGGGCACGACGCCGCCGCCGGCCGACGGCCGCAGGTACGCGATGCACGCGCCCATGATGCCTTCGTCGAGGCCGTTCACGAGACCCACGTGATCGGCGGAGACGCCGAAGTAGCGCGCGGCGGCATCCGTCGCCGCGGAATACGGCGGATAGAAGCCGAGCTGTTCGCGCGTCAGCTTCGCGAGCGCTTCCAGCACACGCGGCGAGCAGCCTCCGGTGTTCTCGTTCTGGTGCAGTCTCAGGCCGTCGTACATCTCCGCCGGTTTTTCATAGTGCGACTTCAGTCCGCTCACAACCGCACCTCGACAGACTCGGCGTGCGCGACGAGACCTTCCGCGCGCGCGAGCGGAAGAATGGTCGTCGCGAGTGTCCTGAGTCCGGCTCTCGACACGCGCTGCACCGACATGACGCGCACGAAGTCGGCCGCGCTCAGGCCGCCGCGAAACCGCGCCGCTCCCGACGTCGGCAGCACGTGATTGGATCCGGTCGCGTAGTCGCCGGCCGCCTGCGCGGTGAACGGCCCGACGAACACGGCGCCCGCCGTGATCGGGCGCCTGGTCAGCGCCTCGCGATCGACGACGAGGTGTTCGGGCGCGATCCGGTTGGCGAGCGCCATCGCCGCGTCGGCGGACCGCACGACGACGATCGCGCCATGCGCCTTCAGGGACCGTTTCACGATGTCGCGGCCGGCGGCAATCGCGTCGACGGCGTCGGAGACCTTGCTCGCGAGGACGCGATTCCACGTGATGAAGATCGACCGCGCGTCCGGATCGTGCTCGGCCTGCGCGATGAGATCCGCCGCAATCCAGGCCGCGCGTCCTTTACCGGCGACGATCACGATCTCGGTCGGACCGGCGTAGAAATCGATGGCGCAGTCGCCCGCGACGATCGCCTTCGCGGCCGCCACGAACCGGTTGCCGGGCCCGACGATCTTGTCGACGCGCGGAACGCGCGCGGTGCCGTACGCGAGCGCGGCAACTGCATGGGCGCCGCCGATTCTGAACATCTTCGTCACGCCCGCTTCGAGCGCCGCCGCCATCACCGGAGGTTCGGGCCGGGGGCACATGACGATCACTTCGCGCACGCCCGCCACGCGCGCGGGCACCGCCGTCATTAATAAGGATGAGGGAAGGGGGAATCGCCCGCCCGGCACGTAGCATCCGACGCGCGCGAGGGGCTCGACGCGCTGCTCGATCGTGACGCCGGGAACCACCGTGACGTCCCAGTGCTTCGGAATCTGCTGCGATGCCACCTTCGCGATGTTCTTCGCCGCCGATCGAATGGCCTTGCGGACATCGGCCGGCACGAGCGCCGCGTAATCGCGCATCTCGGCCTTTGTCACTTCCAGCGGCTCGGTCGCGTTGTCGAACTTGGCCGCGAGCTTCGCGAGCGTCCGGTCGCCGCCGCGGCGCACGCTGTTGACGATGCCGCGCACGCGTGCATTGAACGCGGCGTCGTTCCCTGCGCCGCGTGCGAGCAGCGCGTCCAGCTGGCGGCGGTTGTCGGCGTTGATGATGCGCATGGCTACGGCACGATCTTGTTCAGCGGGTATTCGACGATGCCCGTCGCGCCCGCGGCTTTCAGCTTCGGGATCAGGTCGCGGACCTGCAGCTCGGTCAGGATCGTGTTGACGGCGACCCACGATGTGTCGCTCAGCGCGGAGATCGTCGGGTTCTTCATCGCCGGCAGCAGCCGCAGCACCTGGTCGAGCGCGGCCGAGGGCACGTTCATCATCAGCCCGACGTGCCCGTGCGCCTGGATCGCGGCCGTCAGCAGCAGCGCGATGTTCTGCAGCTTCGTCCGCTTCCAGCCGTCGGCGAGGGCCGACTTATTGGCGATGAGCTGCGTGTTGGACTGCATGATCTCGCCGATGATGGCGAGACGATTCGCGCGCAGCGTCGAGCCGGTTTCCGTGGCTTCGACGATCGCGTCGGCGAGGACGGGCGGTTTGACCTCGGTCGCGCCCCAGGAGAACTCGACGTTCACCTTGACGCCCTGCTGCGCGAACCACGCGTTCGTCACGCGGACCAGTTCCGTGGCGACGGTCTTGCCTTCGAGGTCTTTCGCGGACTTGATCGTCGAATCTTCAGGCGCGGCGAGCACCCAGCGCACCTTGCCGAAACTCTGCTTCGCATAAATAAGGTCGGCGACGCTCTCGAGCACGCCCGTGCGGCCGTCGCCGAGCTCGTGTTCCCGGATCCAGTCCTGTCCCGTCAGTCCGGCGTCGAGCACGCCGTCGGAGACGTAGCGCGCCATTTCCTGCGCACGAATCAGCATGCACTCGATCTCCGGATCGTCGATGGACGGAAAGTACGATCGCGAGCTGATGTAGATGTTGAAGCCGGCCCGCGCGAAGAGCTGCACGGTCGAATCCTGCAGCGAGCCTTTCGGAATGCCGAGTTTGAGTTTCATTGCGCGTCCAGCTTTCGATAGAAGCACGTGCGTTCGCCGGTGTGGCAGACGTTGCCGTCGCCCTGGCGCGTCACCTTCACCAGCACGGTGTCGTCGTCGCAGTCGACCAGGATCTCGGTGACGGCGAGGCGGTTGCCCGAGGTCTCGCCCTTCATCCACAGCGTATTCCGCGTGCGGCTGAAGAAGGTCGCGAAGCCGGTTTCGCGCGTCTTCGCGAGCGCGACGTCGTTCATGAAGCCGACCATCAGGACTTCGTTGCTGTCGGCGTCCTGGATGACGGCTGGAATCAGTCCGTTCAGTTTTGAGTAGTCCATACAAATAAAAAACCCCGCCGGTCTGGCGGGGTTGCTCATGTCTCGTTCGGGTTCGGTCCTGACGCTGCTTCCCGGCCTAGATCACGCGCAACTCCGCAGACGTGTGCCGCGGTGGTGATGATGCACGTGGGCGTGGTGCTGCCGGGTCGACATCGGGACCAAAGAGTATCACACGGCCGCGGGGCAGGGGAACCGCCGGGGGCCGGGAACAGTTGTACTAATAAACTAGTATAATAGGTCAATGCTGGTGCTGCTGGATCCGGCAGACGCGACGCCGATCTACGCGCAGGTGGGGCGCGGGCTGCGCGCGGCGATCGCGGCCGGGCGTCTGAAGCCCGGCGATCAGCTGCCGACGGTCCGCGAGATGGCCGTCGATCTCAGGGTCAACGCGAACACGATTGCGCGCGTCTACAGCGAGCTCGAACGCGCCGGCGTCTTCGAAACGCGCCGCGGCGTGGGCACGTTCGTGCGGGCGGGACGCAGCGAAGCGCGCCCGGCGTCCGAGCATGCGCGCCGGCTGAAGGCCTTCGCGACCCGCGTGCTGTCGGAGGGTGACGCTCACGGTTTTTCCGCGGAAGAAGTCATCGCGGCCCTCAAAGGCCGAGTCAAAGGAGCCTGACGTGCAGAAAGGCAACATCGTCTCGGTATTTGTCTTCCTCGGATTCCTCGTCCTCGGGCTGCTCACGGCCGCCGCGATCCGCAACCCGCTGCCGATCGTGCCGTGGGTCATCGCGGGCATCATCGCGGCGCAGTCGCCGCGCATCGCGCAGGAGTGGGAGAGGGGCATCGTGCTGCGGCTGGGAAAGTTTCACTCGATGCGCGGACCGGGGCTGTTCTGGGTGATTCCCTTCGTCGACGCCCTGTCGGCCTGGATCGATCAGCGGACGATCACCACCAGCTTCGCGGCGGAGCAGACGCTGACGTCGGATACCGTGCCGGTCAACGTCGACGCCGTCCTCTTCTGGATGGTCTACGACGCAAAGAAGGCGGCGCTCGAAGTCCAGCACTACGCGGCGGCGGTGAGCTGGGCGGCGCAGACCGCGCTGCGCGACATCATCGGCCGCACGCCGCTCAACGAGCTGCTCGTCGGCCGCGAACGGATTGAAACGGAGCTGCAGACCCTGATCGATCAGCGATCGAATCCGTGGGGCATCACCGTGCAGTCCGTCGAGATGCGTGACGTCGTGATTCCGGAGGCGCTGCAGGATGCGATGTCGCGCGAGGCGCAGGCGAGCCGGGAGAAACGCGCGCGCATCATCCTGGGAGAAGCGGAAGTCGAAATCGCGAAGCTCTTCGACAACGCCGCGGTGTCCTATCAGAACAATCCGGTCGCGCTTCACCTGCGGGCGATGAATATTCTCTACGAGGGCCTGAAGGAGAAGGGCGCGCTGATGCTCGTGCCGAGCAGCGCCGTCGACACGATGGGGCTCGGCGGGTTGCTGGGCGCGGCGGCTCTCGGACAGCAGAGCCGCCCGCCCGGCGGAGAGACCAGGTAAGTACTAGTAGCGGTAGTGCTCCGGCTTGTACGGGCCGTCGAGCGGCACGCCGAGGTAGTCGGCCTGTTCCTTCGTCAGCTTCGTCAGCTTGACGCCGAGATGCGCGAGGTGCAGGCGCGCCACCTTCTCATCGAGATGTTTCGGCAGGATGTAGACCTTCTTCTCGTACTTGCTGCGGTTCGCGTAGAGCTCGAGCTGCGCGATCGTCTGGTTGCTGAACGACGCCGACATCACGAAGCTCGGGTGGCCCGTCGCGCAGCCGAGGTTGAGCAGGCGGCCTTCCGCGAGAATCATCACGCTGTGGCCGTCCGGGAACTTCCACTCGTCGTACTGCGGCTTCACCTGGATGCGCTGGACGCCTTTCACCTTCGCCAGGCCGGCCATGTCGATCTCGTTGTCGAAGTGGCCGATGTTGCCGACGATGGCCTTGTCCTTCATCTTCGACATGTGCTCGGCGGTGATGATGTTGAAGTTGCCGGTCGTCGTGATGAAGATGTCCGCCTTGTCGACGACGTTCTCCATCGTGTTGACTTCGTAGCCTTCCATCGCCGCCTGCAGCGCGCAGATCGGATCGATCTCGGTGACGATCACGCGGCAGCCCTGACCGCGCAGCGCCTGCGCCGAGCCCTTGCCGACTTCGCCGAATCCGAAGACGACGGCGACCTTGCCGCCCATCATGACGTCGCTCGCGCGGCAGATGCCGTCGGTCAGCGAGTGGCGGCAGCCGTAGATGTTGTCGAACTTGCTCTTGGTGACCGAGTCGTTGACGTTGATCGCCGGGAACATCAGCTGACCCTTGTCCTGCATCTGATACAGCCGGTGCACGCCGGTCGTCGTCTCTTCGCTGACGCCGATCATGTCCTTCGACAGCTTTGTCCAGCGGTTCTTGTCCTTCGCGAGGGTGCTGCTGATCAGCTTGAGGATCACGCCCCACTCTTCGGGCTCGCTCTCGGGCTTGAACGCGGGGACCTTGCCGGCCTTCTCGAACTCGACGCCCTTGTGCAGGAGCAGCGTCGCGTCGCCGCCGTCGTCGACGATGGACGTCGGGCCGCTGCCGTCCGGCCACTCGATCGCTTCGTTCGTGCACCACCAGTATTCGTCGAGCGTCTCGCCCTTCCACGCGTAGACGGGGATGCCCGTCGGATTCTGCGCCGTGCCCTTGCCGACGACGACCGCGGCGGCGGCGTGATCCTGCGTCGAGAAGATGTTGCACGACACCC
>DATNBT010000087.1:0-7462 GCA_035571855.1 Vicinamibacterales bacterium | reverse complement strand
GATGCCGGCGAACCCGGTGAAGACGAAGGCGTTCAACCGTTCGGGCGCCAGCACTTGCGTGCGGACGCGCGCGAGTGTGGCGCCGCGCTCGACCGGCTGTTCCGGCGACAGTTTCCGGATGACGTCCGTCACCGCCGGGATCAAGTCGTCCGGGTCGCTCGTCACTCGAACGAACAGCCGCCCGCCGACGCCGATCTGGCGGACCGGGTGGTAGATCGTCTGCGCCGGCCGTTCGACGACGCTCTCGTCGTCGGCGTCGGCGACGATGCCGACGATGCGGCGTATCACCCGCGTGCGGCCGAAGTACGGATCCGTCCACCACATCGTCTTGTTCACGGCGTCGCCGTTCGGGAAGAGCCGCGACGCCACGCTCTGGCTGACGATCACGACCGGCTCGCGGCCGGCGCGGTCCTCGGCCGTGAAGTCACGTCCGGCGACCAGCGGGATGCCGACCACCGCGAAGAACCCTGGCGCGACGATGCGGAAGCGCGCGCGCGGATCGCCTTCGCCCGGCGCCGGCTGCCGTCCCTCCACGGAGAAGGGGACCGCGGCGCCGAAAGTGCCCGCGTCGCGCCACGGCACGAAGCTGCCGACGGCAGCCCGCTCCACACGCGGCAACGTACCGACGCGCGCGGTCACCTCGTCGTAGAATTCGAGCACCGCCGGATCGTCGTAGCCGACGCCGGGCGCGGGCGTGGGCACGTCGAAGACCAGCACGTGGCGCACGTCGTAGCCGGTGCGCGCGTGCTGCAGGCCCATGAGCGTCGCGAGCAGCGTGCCGGCGCCGGCGAGGAGCACGAACGAGCAGGCAATCTGCGCGATCGCGAAGATCCGCAGGCGGCGTTTGGTCGCCGGCGTGATGCGCGCGGTACCGCTCGCCAGGCCGAGCCCCGCCGGCGACTGCGGCGAGGGCAGGCGAGGCACGAACGCGAGCAGGACGGCGGCGGCGATGGCCAGCGCCGCTCCGACCCACAGCACGGTCCCGTCGAGCGTCACGTCGAGCGCACGAATCGAGAAGCGCGCCGCGTAGCGCACCACCACCGCCAGGAACGGCTTCGCGAACACGATGCCGAGCCCCGCGCCGGCGGCGCACAGGACGATCGCTTCCGCGAGCAGCGTCCGCCGCAGCGCGCCCGGCCCGGCGCCGAGCGCGGCCCGGATCGCCAGCTCGCCCTCGCGCCGCACCGAGCGCGCCAGGATCAGGTTGGCGACGTTCGAGCACGCGACGACGAAGACGATCGCGGCGGCCCCGAGCAGCAGGAGCAGGATCGTCCGCGCCGGCGCGGCGATTTGATCGCGGAGGCGCGTGACCGACAGTTTGCTGCCGGCGTCGGCCGGATAAGCGCCGGGATGCGCGCGCATCATCGCCGCGTGCACGGCGGCGAGCTCGGCCCGCGCGTCTTCGATGGTCGCGCCAGGCGCCAGACGGCCGAAGAGCTCGGTCATACGGTGGGTGCGCAGCGTGACCATCGTCGCGCCGAGGTGATGCGGACTGGCGACGACGTTGGCGATGAGCTCGGTATCGGCCGGGTACGGGACGGAGGGCTCGAGTACGCCGACGACCGTCGCCTCGCGTCCACCCAGGCGAACCGTCGTGCCGACCACCGCGGGATCGCCGTGCAGTTCCGTCTCCCAGAAGCGGTACGTCAGGACGACCGCGGGCGCGGCGTCGGGTCCGTCGTCATGCGGGTCCAGCAGGCGGCCGTGCACGGGGCGGAGTCCCATCACGTCGAAGAACGTGCCGTTGACGACTCCCGCCTTGACGACGCGCGCCTCGCGGCCGAAGCCGAGCAGCGTGAAATCGACGGTCGAGAACTCGCCGTACGCCGCGATCGTTTTCGTGGCCGCGCGCAGGTCGGCGATCTCGGGGACCGAGAAGGTGGTGTTCGCGGCGTGGATGCGCGGGGCGCTCTGGCGGATATAGAGAAGGCGATCCTCGCCGCGGTTGACGAGCGGACGCAGCAGCACGCCGCGCACGACGCTGAAGATCGCGGCATTGGCGCCGATGCCGACCGCCAGCGTGAGCACGACGGCGGCGGCGAGCCCTCGTGCGCGCCGCAGGGAGCGCCATCCGATCCGGACGTCCTGCCAGAGCGCAATCGCCGCGTCGAACCAGCGGCTGTACCAGACCCGGCGCATCGACTCGCGAATCGCCGGAACGTAGCCGAGCTCGCGAAGGGCGGCGAGACGCGCCGCTTCCGGATCCTCTCCCTGTTCGATGCGCTCCTGCGTGCTGATGGCCAGGTGGCAGCGGATCTCGTCGTCGAAGTCGCGGTCGTCGGGGGGCACCACGGGAAGTATGGGGCTTTGGACGTAGGCGGTCTACGGCTGGTTCGCCGTTCGTGGCGGCGCCGATGTGCATCGCGGGAATACGCGGCGGCGCGGATCTTCACCGTCACGCGTGGCGATAAGCGCTTTCACTGAGGGATCTTGCATGGCCCAGCTTGGCCGCGCTTTTGCTCAAGGGAGTCCCCGCATCCCCCAACGCTCCGCCGGACGTAGCGATCCGCTACGGTCGAGCTTTGACCGTGGAGGAAAACCGTGCGGAGAGCCAGTAGGATTCGCGCGCGTCGTCGTTTCAAGGAGCCGACTCATGGAAGCTGCGAGGACCGATCCCCGGGAGAGCCTTTCCCAGGCCGCGCTGGGTAGCGCCGTCGTCCATTCCGATGCGACCTTCTCGCGGCAGTTGCTGTCGGCGATGCTCGCCTTCCGCGACGGCGAGTTCGGCACTCGCATGCCATCGGACCTGACCGGCGTGGACGGCAAGATCGCCGACGCCTTCAACGAGATCGTCGCGGTCAGCGAACGGCGTGCGCGCGAAACGGCGCGCGTCTGCCGCGCCGTCGGCAAGGAAGGCAAGCTCAAGCAGCGCATGACGGTGCCCGGCGTGGCCGGGCAGTGGGCGGAGGAAGTCGCGGCGATCAACACCCTGATCGACGACCTCGTCTGGCCGACCACCGAGGTGACGCGCGCGGTCGGGGCGGTCGCGAAGGGGGATCTCGGTCAGTCGATGGCGCTCGAAGTGGACGGCCGTCCGCTCGAAGGCGAGTTCCTCCGCTCGGCGAGGCTCGTGAACACGATGATCGACCAGCTCTCGGTGTTCACGTCGGAAGTGACGCGCGTGGCGCGCGAAGTGGGCACGGAAGGGAAGCTGGGCGGCCAGGCGCAGGTCCGCGGCGTGTCGGGCGTGTGGAAGGAGCTGACCGAATCGGTCAACCAGATGGCGGGCAACCTGACCGCGCAGGTCCGCAACATCGCCGACGTCACCATCGCGGTGGCCAACGGCGACCTCTCCAAGAAGATCACCGTCGACGTCCGCGGCGAAATCCTGCAGCTGAAGGAAGCGATCAACACGATGGTTGACCAGCTGCGCGGCTTCGCGGCCGAAGTGACGCGCGTGGCGCGCGAGGTCGGCACGGAAGGGAAGCTGGGCGGGCAGGCGGTCGTGCCGGGCGTGGCCGGCACGTGGAAGGACCTCACCGACTCGGTCAACGCGATGGCCTCGAACCTGACGGCGCAGGTCCGCAACATCGCCGGCGTCACCACCGCGGTCGCGCGCGGCGACCTGTCGCGCAAGATCACCGTCGACGTCAAGGGGGAGATCCTCGAGCTGAAGGACACCATCAACACGATGGTCGACCAGCTCAACGCGTTCGCGTCGGAAGTCTCGCGCGTGGCGCGCGAAGTCGGCACGGAAGGGAAGCTGGGCGGGCGCGCCGAAGTGCCCGACGTCGCCGGCACGTGGAAGGACCTCACCGACTCGGTCAACGCGATGGGCGCGAACCTGACGGCGCAGGTCCGCAACATCGCGGAAGTCACGACCGCCGTGGCGCGCGGCGACCTGTCGCGCAAGATCACGGTCGACGTCAAGGGAGAGATCCTCGAGCTCAAGGACACCATCAACACGATGGTGGACCAGCTGAACGGGTTTGCCTCGGAAGTCACGCGCGTGGCGCGCGAGGTCGGCACGGAAGGGAAGCTGGGCGGGCAGGCGGTCGTCCCGGGCGTCGCCGGCACGTGGAAGAACCTCACCGACTCGGTCAACTCGATGGCCTCGAACCTGACCGGCCAGGTGCGCAACATCGCCTACGTCGCGACCTCGATCGCCCGCGGCGACCTGTCGAGCAAGATCACCGTCGACGTCAAGGGAGAGATTCTCGAGCTGAAGAACACCATCAACACGATGGTCGATCAGCTCAACGCGTTCGCCTCCGAGGTGTCGCGCGTGGCGCGCGAGGTCGGCACGGAAGGGAAGCTGGGCGGACAGGCGGCGGTGCCCGGCGTTGCCGGGACGTGGAAGGACCTGACCGACAACGTCAACTCGATGGCGTCGAACCTCACCGGGCAGGTGCGCAACATCGCCGACGTCGCCACCGCGATTGCCAAGGGCGACCTGTCGCGCAAGATCACCGTCGACGTCAAAGGCGAGATCCTGCAGCTGAAGAACACCATCAACACGATGGTGGACCAGTTGAATTCGTTCGCCTCCGAAGTCAGCCGCGTCGCGCGCGAAGTCGGGACCGAAGGGAAGCTGGGCGGACAGGCCGAAGTTCCGGACGTGGCGGGCACCTGGAAAGACCTCACCGACAACGTCAACTGGATGGCGTCGAACCTGACCGGCCAGGTGCGCAACATCGCCGACGTCGCGACGGCGATTGCCAACGGCGATCTCTCACGCAAGATCACCGTCGACGTCAAGGGGGAGATCCTCGAGCTGAAGAACACCATCAACACGATGGTCGATCAGCTGAACGCGTTCGCGTCGGAAGTGACGCGTGTCGCCCGCGAGGTCGGCACGGAAGGCAAGCTGGGCGGCCAGGCGATCGTCACCGGCGTGGCGGGCACGTGGAAGGACCTCACCGACAACGTCAACTTCATGGCCTCCAACCTGACCGGCCAGGTGCGCAACATCGCCGAAGTCGCGACCGCGGTCGCGCGGGGCGACCTGTCACGCAAGATCACCGTCGACGTCAAAGGAGAGATCCTCGAGCTGAAGAACACCATCAACACGATGGTCGATCAGCTCAACGCGTTCGCCTCGGAAGTGAGCCGCGTCGCGCGCGAAGTCGGCACCGAAGGGCGGCTCGGCGGGCAGGCCGTGGTGCCGGGGGTCGCCGGCACGTGGAAGGACCTCACCGACAACGTCAACCAGATGGCGGGCAACCTCACCGCGCAGGTCCGCAACATCGCCGAAGTCACCGTCGCGGTGGCCACCGGCGACCTCTCGAAGAAGATCACCGTCGACGTCCGCGGCGAGATCCTGCAGCTCAAGGACACCATGAACACGATGGTGGAGCAGCTGCGGTCGTTTGCCGCGGAAGTCACGCGCGTGGCGCGCGAGGTCGGCACCGAGGGCAAGCTGGGCGGCCAGGCCGAGGTGCCGGGCGTCGGCGGCACCTGGAAGGACCTCACCGACAACGTCAACTCGATGGCCTCGAACCTGACCGGCCAGGTCCGCAACATCGCCGACGTCGCCACCTCGATCGCGCGCGGCGACCTGTCGCGCAAGATCACGGTCGACGTCAAGGGGGAAATCCTCGAGCTGAAGAACACGATCAACACGATGGTCGATCAGCTCAACGCGTTCGCCTCGGAAGTCAGCCGCGTCGCCCGCGAGGTCGGCACCGAAGGCAAGCTGGGCGGGCAGGCGCTCGTGCCCGGCGTCGCCGGCACCTGGAAGGACCTGACCGACAACGTCAACTCGATGGCCTCGAACCTGACCGGCCAGGTGCGCAACATCGCCGAGGTCACCATCGCGGTGGCCAACGGGGACCTCTCCAAGAAGATCACCGTCGACGTCCGCGGCGAGATCCTGCAGCTCAAGGAAGCGATCAACGCGATGGTCGAGCAGCTGCGGTCGTTCGCCTCGGAAGTCACGCGCGTCGCGCGCGAGGTCGGCACGGAAGGGCGGCTCGGCGTGCAGGCGGTCGTCCCCGGCGTCGCCGGCACGTGGAAGGACCTCACCGACTCGGTCAACGTCATGGGCGCGAACCTCACCGCCCAGGTGCGCAACATCGCGGAAGTGACCACAGCGGTCGCCCGCGGCGACCTGTCGCGCAAGATCTCGGTCGACGTCAAGGGGGAGATCCTCGAGCTCAAGAACACCATCAACACGATGGTGGACCAGCTCCGCGCTTTCGCCGCGGAAGTCACCCGCGTGGCACGCGAGGTCGGCACCGAAGGCAAGCTCGGCGGGCAGGCGGAAGTCCCCGGCGTCGCCGGCACCTGGAAGGACCTCACCGACTCGGTGAACGTCATGGCCGCCAACCTCACCGACCAGGTCCGCGGCATCGTCAAGGTCGTCACCGCCGTTGCGGACGGGAACCTGCGGCAGAAGCTCACGGTGGAAGCGAAGGGGGAGGTCGCGGCCCTCGCCGAAACCATCAACAACATGACCGACACGCTGGCGACCTTCGCCGAGCAGGTCACCAACGTGGCGCGCGAAGTCGGCGTCGAGGGCCGGCTGGGCGGCCAGGCGAACGTGCCCGGCGCCGCCGGCACGTGGAAGGACCTCACCGGCAACGTCAACCTGCTGGCGGCGAACCTGACCAACCAGGTGCGCGCGATCGCCGAGGTGGCCACGGCGGTCACCAAGGGGGACCTGACGCGATCGATCCAGGTCGAGGCCCGCGGCGAGGTCGCCGAGCTGAAAGACAACATCAACACGATGATCGACAACCTGCGCGGGACGACCGACCGCAACCAGGAGCAGGACTGGCTGAAGACCAACCTCGCCAAGTTCACGCGCATGCTGCAGGGGCAGCGCGACCTGGTGACCGTCGGCAAGCTGCTGCTCTCGGAACTCGCGCCGCTCGTCAATGCGCAGCAGGGGTCGGTCTACCAGATGCTCAGCGAGGTGGCCGACAGCACCCCGGCGCTCTCGCTGCTCGCCGGCTACGCCATCGGCGACGAGCAGGCCAGGCGCATCGAAGTCGGCAAGGGGCTGGTCGGGCAGTGCGCGCTCGAGAAGCAGCGCATCCTGATCACCAAGGTGCCGCGGACCTACGCCAGGATCCACTCCAGCCTCGGCGCGGCGCTGCCGAAGAACATCGTCGTCCTGCCGGTGCTGTTCGAAGGGGAGACCAAGGCGGTCATCGAGCTGTCGTCGCTGCAGCCCTTCACGCCGACGCACCTCGCCTTCCTCGAGCAGCTCACGCAGTCGATCGGCGTCGTGCTGAACACGATCGAAGCGACGATGCGGACCGAGAACCTGCTGCGGCAGTCGCAGCAGTTGACGCTCGAGCTGCAGACGCGGCAGAGCGAGCTGCAGCAGACCAACGAGGAGCTCGCCTCCAAGGCGAAGCAGCTCGCCGAGCAGAACGTCGAAGTCGAGCGGAAGAACAAGGAAGTCGAGCAGGCCCGGCGCGCGCTGGAAGAGAAGGCGGCGGAGCTGGCGCTCACCTCGAAGTACAAGTCCGAGTTCCTCGCCAACATGTCGCACGAGCTGCGCACGCCGCTGAAC
>DATNBT010000086.1:0-12704 GCA_035571855.1 Vicinamibacterales bacterium | reverse complement strand
CCTCCGGCGGGTGCTCGATGACGATGTGGAACATGAAGCGATCGAGCTGGGCTTCGGGCAGGGGATAGGTGCCTTCGAGCTCGATCGGGTTCTGCGTCGCGAAGACGAAGAACGGCTCGTCGAGCGTGTAGGTGCGGCCCTGAATCGTGACGCGGTGTTCCTGCATCGCCTCGAGCAGGGCGGCCTGCGTCTTGGGCGGCGTGCGGTTGATTTCGTCCCGAGCACGATGTTGGCGAAAATCGGGCCCGGCGCGAAGACCATCGTCCGGCGTCCCGTGCCGGGTTCTTCCTGGATGATGTCCGTGCCCGTGATGTCGCTCGGCATCAGGTCCGGCGTGAACTGGATGCGGTTGAACTTCAGGTCCAGGACCTTCGCGAGCGTGCTGATGAGCAGCGTCTTCGCGAGGCCCGGGACGCCGACGATCAGGCTGTTGCCGCCGACGAACAGGGTCAGCAGCACCAGTTCGATCACGTCGGCCTGGCCGACGATCTGCTTCTGAAGCTCGGTGATGATGGCCTTGCGGCCCGCGTTCATCTTGTCCGCGAGTGCGACGTCGTCTGCCGATTCGAGTTCCACGGTGGCTCCTTGTCGGTCCGGCTGAAGCCGGACACTACCAGACAGGTGGTGTCCGCCTTCAGGCGGACATCAATGTGTCATGCCGTACATGATGTAGTTCACGCCGAGCTTGTACGCCTGATTCGAATCCTCGATCGGCCGGAATCCCGTGGCCGAGAACTCCCAGAAATTCGACACGTCGGTGCTGTAGTTGATGATGACCATCAGCCGCTTGTTCGGATCGTTGTCCTCGAAGAGGCCGAAGAATTCCGGACGGTCGCGATCGTAGTCCTGGGGGATCACGTCGAACGACTCGATCTTGAAGAACGAGTCGAAGACGACCATCGAGGGGTTCATCGGGATCAGCCGCGCGCCCGGAAACGCGCGCTGCAGGTTGCCTTCGACGCCGTCCCAGCCGTTGCCCGACGGAATGCGATCGCCGTCGTGGCGGAAGTCGTCGAGAATCAGGAACCCGCCTTTTTTCAGGTACGCGCGGAAGCCGGCGAGCTCCTTGTCGTTCATCGTCCAGAAGCCGGGCTCGGCCATGTACGCGACCGGATACCGGAACAGGTTCGGATCGTCGAAGCCGTAGACGACTTCGCCGTCCGTGTGCGGATGAAGATAGGAGACTTCGTCCATGATCTTCATCAGGTTCGCTTCGGCCTGGCCGCTGCCGCGGCGCGGATCGGGCACGAAGCCGTGCGCCCACGGCGGGAGGCCGCGATAGTAGTAGGCGATGCCGCCGCAGCAGGGCGTGTACTTGATCCGCGCGAACGTGAACCGGCCGTCGTACGGGATGTTCTTCAGCGACGGCTCGTAGCCGGTGCCGTCGCCGAACAGGAATCGCTGCGCGATGGCCGCCGACGCCGGCAGAATCATCAGCCCCGAGAGCGCGATGATCAGGAGACGTCTCACTTCTTGTCCCCCTGAATGTCGCGAATTGCGCGCGCCTTCAGCGCCATCTCCGTCAGCAGCTTTTCCATCTGCGCGTCGTACTCGGCCTCCGGCATGACGTCTTTCTTCAGCTTGAGGCCGTCGATCTGCGTCTGCAGCTGCTGCTGTTCCTGGAGCAGCGCGCGGAGCTTCGGATCCGCGACCTGCGCGGTCCTGTCCGCGCGCGCCTTCTCGGAGTCGAGGTAGAGCGTCGCGGCGAACTTGCCCTCGCGGCTGTCGTCGAGCGTCGCATGCTCGGTGAGGATCGTGCCGGCCTTCGTGTACGTCGCGACCGCTTTGCTTTTCGCGTACTCGAACGCCTCGGCGACCGAGATGCGGCCGTTGCGATCGGTGTCGGCGCTCGCGTCCTTGAACGCCTCGGCGAAGAACTGCGCGAACACGGGCTCGTTCTTCTCGCCGCCGGTCTTCGTCGACGTGATGATCGCGCGGCCGGGCCCGGCGAGCGGCTGGACGAACGCGCCGCTCGAGCTCGCGGTGTTGACGAACACGATGCGCTGCGCCTTGAGCGCGCCGAGCAGGCGCGCGTAGTCGTCGGTATTCAGATCGGGGCCGGCGAGGTTGAACGCGCCGACCTTGCCGTCGAAGCTGCCGTGGCCGATCAGGATGACGACGACTTCGTCGGCCGGCCGCGCCTTCGCGGCGAGATCCGCGAAGGCCTCCTCGACGTTCGCGCGCGTCGAGCGCGCCTTGATGTTCTTCGGATCGAGCTCCGGCTTGTCGCCGAGATACGTAATCGTCGCGTCCGTCAGGCCGCCCTTGTCCTTCGCGGCTTCGATGATCGACGAGGCCCACTTGTGGAAGTTCTGGGCGTGCTCGTCGTCTCCGCCGACGCCGGTCACGACGAGCAGGTGAGTGTCCTGCGCGGCGAGGAGCCGCGCGAAGAGCAGGAAGGCAACCGCGAACCCCGAACCTCGAACCCCGAACCTCGCCATCACGCGAGCCCCCTGACGCGCCTGAAGCCCCACTCAGCCGCGAGCAGGCCGAGCAGCAGGACGAGCACGATCGGCATGTCCCAGAGATCGCGTTCTTCGACGACCGTCACGCCGCGGCCCGTGTAGGTGACGGCTTCCGGCAGCTGCGCCGCATTCGACGGCGTGAAGAAGTGGCCGCCCGTGTCGTCGGCGATGCGGCGGAGCAGGGAGCCGCGCATCGCGGCGTCGAAGTACTCGGCGTCGCCGGCCGACGCGCGGACGTGGACTTCGTCGGCGCCGAGGATCTTCGACTCGTTGTTCTGCGTGCGCGCGGCGGCGACCTTGATGTCGTACACGCCGGGCTCGTCGGGCACGAAGCTCGCCTTGTATTCGCCGTCGCGGCTGATCGTCCACTCCATCGGGATCTCGGACTTCTTGCCCGACGGCGACGTGACGGTCGCGAGGACGCGGCTGTCGTTGACTTCGACGTAGGCCGCGTCGTTGACGTCGGCGGTGATCTTCACGGCCTCGCCCGGCTCGACGCGGTCCTGATTGGTCGAGACGTTCACGAGATCCGGCACGCCGTCCACCATCCAGCGCACCAGCCGGCGCCAGTACGTCGCGTGCGTCGTGTCTTCGACCGCGATCTTGGCGTCCATCCGCCACAGCCACGAGTCCTGAATCGGCATCGCGATCGCCTTGCCGTGGCCGTAGCGCTGCCACGCGAGGACGATCTGGTCGTTCTTCTGCTTGTCCTGGCCTTCGAGCAGGATCGTGGCGCCGGGCCTGACGGCGCGGATCGGGTTGACGGAGGTGATCTCCGGCATCTCGTTCCAGCGCTCGAGCGATCGCTGTTCGTTCTCGGCGATCTGCGTGACGGGCGAGGTCTCGCCGGCTTTCGTCGGATGCGCCGCGAAAAAGCCGCTGAAGTACTGCGCCGACTTGCGTCCGTTGTCGTTCTCGAGCACCACGGGCAGCACTTCGCCGACCGGCGTGCCCGCCCAGCCGCCTTCGGCGAACGACCGGCGTCCGCCGAGCATCAGCAGGCCGCCGCCGCGCTTGTTCACGAAGTCGGCGATCATCCGCAGCTGATCGGGCGTGAACGACGCCGCTTCGACGCTGCCGAGGATCAGGCCGCGATACTGGAACAGCTCCTCGCGCGTCTTCGGAAATCCGCCGACCACTTCGTCGGGATTCGACACGTTCCGGCGGAAGTACTTGTTCTCCGCCGTGCGCTGCAGCAGCACGACCTGGATGTTCTTGTCGTCCTCGACGGCGCTCAGGATGAACTTCGCTTCCGCGCGCGGTTCGCCTTCGTAGTAGAGCACCTTCTCGCGCCGGTCGCGGACTTCGAGCAGCGCGTCGCGCGCGTTGTTCTGCGCCACTTCCTCGCCGTCCTGCGGCGGGATGCGGAACCGGAACAGGCGCGGACCGGCTTCGTTGGCGGTGAACCGCACGCGCGCCGTGAGCGACTCGCCGTCCGGCGGCAGCGTCACCTGCTCGGTGGCGACGATGCGTCCGCCGTCCTCGACGTTGAGCGGCACGGTCTTGCCCGCATACCCCGTCTGCGAGACGACGACGTCGACGACGAGCGAGGAGCCTTTCAGGACGACGCGCGGCGTCTCGACGCGCGAGATCTGGACGTCGCGCGAGAAGCGCTCCGCGCCGAGGCCGACGGGAAAGACCGGAATCGATCGCGCCTTCAGGCTCGCGAGCGGATCGTCGAGGGAGGTGTCGGACGTGTCGGCGCCGTCGGTCACCATCACGAGGCCTGCAAGCGGGAGTCCCGACAGCTCGTCCCGCGCGCGCTCGAGGGCGTCGCCGAGCTTCGTCGACGTGCCGTCGTAGTGGACGTCCGCGGCCGAGGTGACGCGGCCCGCCGACGAGGAGAACTTGAAGAAGCGCAGGACGAACCGCTTCTGCAGCTCGGCGAGCAGCGGCGCCTGCGGTCCGGTGAGCTGGCGCTGGACGAAGGCGCTGCGCGGCTGGCCGTCGCGGTCGGCGATGAGCATGCTGCGCGAGTCGTCGACGAGCACGCCCAGGAAATTCTGCTGCGGCACCGCGGCCTTGAGGATCAGCGTCGGCCGGAGCAGGCAGAAGAAGAGGACGGCGACGAGCGCGAGGCGCAGGCCGACGAGCAGCGTCTTGTCGCGCGCCGAGCCTTCACTGGAGATAGAGCGGTACGTGACGAGCGCCGCCGCGGCCAGCGCGGCGAACGCAAGGACGGCGACGAACGCGGGCCGCGAGGCGCCGGTCGTGAAGTCGCCTTGCTGGAAAACCAGGAGCGGATACTTGAAGAAGAACTGAAAGACCGCGTCCATGAAAGCGCCATTCTATGTCGGCCTGCGGGTAATAATCATCAGCCGATGCCCGTCCTCGTCGTCGCGACCACCAATCGTGGAAAGCTCAAAGAAATAGGTGCAGTGCTCGCGGGCGTTCCCGTCGAGTTGCGCACGCTCGCCGATTTCCCCGCGGTGGCCGCGCCGGAGGAAACCGGCCGATCTTTCGCCGAAAACGCGCGGTTGAAGGCCCTTTATTACGCGAGTCATACGCGCGAGCTCACCGTGGCGGAAGACTCGGGCCTCGAGATCGACGCCCTTGACGGCGCGCCGGGTGTTGAGTCAGCGCGATTCGGCGGAGAGCAGTCGAGCTATCCGGAGAAGTTTGCTCTCTTATATGACGCGCTGCGCGCGCGGAAGGCCTCGTCGATGACGGCGCGGTTCGTCTGCGCGCTCGCGCTCGTCAGGAACGGCGACGTGATCTTCGAAACACGCGGCACGGTCGAAGGCGACATCGCGCCGGAGCCGCGCGGCGGCGGCGGCTTCGGCTACGACCCGATCTTCTTCTATCCGCCGTTCGGAGGCACCCTGGCAGAAGCGACAGGAGAGCAGAAGGGCTCGGTGAGCCATCGCGGAAAAGCGTTCAGATCGCTGGCGGGTTTTCTACGGCAGTAGGTGGCCGACGATGGCCCGCTGCTTTTCGATGAGCTGGCGAATGCCTGAGTCGGCGAGATCGAGCAGCTGGTTGAGCTTTTCGCGCCCGAACGGAATCGCTTCCGCCGTGCCCTGGACTTCGATGTACCGCCCGTCGCCGGTCTTGACGATGTTCATGTCGACTTCGGCGCGCGAGTCGTCTTCGTACGCCAGATCGAGCAGCGCCTCGCCGTCGACGATGCCGACGCTCGTGGCCGCGACGTAGTCGGTCAGCGGCATCGTCTTGATCATGCTGCGCTCTTTCATCTTCCCGAGCGCGAGCGCCAGCGCGACGAAGGCGCCGGTGATCGACGCCGTGCGCGTGCCGCCGTCGGCCTGGATGACGTCGCAGTCGATGTAGATAGTGCGCTCCCCGAGCGCGGGCAGCTTCGTCACCGCGCGCAGCGACCGGCCGATGAGGCGCTGAATCTCCTGCGTGCGTCCGCCGACCTTGCCGGCGCTGGCCTCGCGCTGCGTGCGCGTGCTCGTGGCGCGCGGCAGCATCCCGTACTCCGCCGTCACCCAGCCCTTCCCGCTGTTCCGCAGAAACGGCGGCACGCGTTCCTCGACGCTCGCCGTGCAGACGACGCGCGTCCGTCCGGCTTCGATGAACACGGACCCTTCGGCGTGTTCGAGGTAATGGGGAGTAATGGTGATCGATCGGAGCTGGTTGGATGGCCGGTTGTCGGATCGCATTTAGCTAATGTTATTCCACGATCGACGGATTCCTGCTCAGTGGCCGCCTGAGATCGATGTGGCCCGCGAGGGTGTCGACTTCCTTGCCGTCGACCAGCAGCTGCACCGACATGATCGACGGCAGGTTCGCCGTCAGCGCGTTGACGATGGCGTAGATGGTGAGGCGTTCGTCTTCCGTTCCGCCCGTGTGGGCCGTCGACACTTCCTTGCTGAGATCGACGTACGCTTCACCCCGTTCGTTGACGTAGATCGCCCGCAGCGTCGTGCCTTTCGGAATCGCCGACACCAGCGGCTCGGGCGGAGCCGCCAGCTGCGCGGCGACGATCTCCTGCGCCTGCGCCGACACGCCGTCGCCGTACGCGACTTCACGTTCGACACCCGACAGCTTCGTGCCGTCCATCGACACGTAGAACAGGTGGACTTTGATCTTCCGTCCCGCGGCGGCGTTCGGCACGGGGGGCGCCGGCGCGGTCGCGACGGCTTGCGTCTTCGGCCGCGCGATCCGCCTCCGGACGGCGACGGTCATCCATGCGGTCACCACCGCCGCGACGAGGGCGACGGCCACGGCGATGACGAGCGTGCGCGTGCGCGGCGTCATCTGGAGTACCCCATGGCGTCGCGATACTGCATGAGGCCGTCGACCAGCGCCTGGACCAGCGTGTTCTGAAAGCTGTCGCCGCCGAGCTGCTTCTCCTGCTCGGCGTTGGTGAGAAAGCCCATTTCAATCAGCACGGCCGGCATGTTCGCCGGCTCGAGCACGCGCAGCGTCGCCTCGTCGATCGACCTGGTCGAGAGCGGCACGTGGCCCTGCAGCCGGTCGCCGATGGCCCGCGCGAGCATCGCCGACTGATCGAGATGCGGAATCTGCGCGCTGTCCCACGGGATGAACTCGATGTCGCGCGGCGCGCCGGTCAGCGACGGCACGAGCTCGGGCGGCAGCGCGCGCGCCGCCTGCTCGGCCTGATGCTCGAACGTCGCCGTCAGCACCGTCGCGCCGGCGAGCGAGGGACGCCACGACGCGTTCGCGTGAAGGCTGATGAAGAGATCGGCTTTGCCGTTGTTGGCGACCGCCGTGCGGTCGTCGATCGGCACGTTCCTGTCCTCGTCACGCGTGAGGAGGACGCGGACGCCCAGCCTCGTCTCGAGCGCCGTCTTCAGCTTGCGCGCGACCGCGAGCGTGACGTCCTTCTCTTTCGTGCCTTCCGCGCCGTGCGCGCCGTCATCGTCTCCGCCGTGTCCCGGATCGATGGCAATCGTCCGGAGCACCGCGCCCGAGGGCGGGGAGTTCAGCGAGCTGAGGTCCGGCGGCGGCAGCGCAGGCAGCGCGGCCACGTCGGGCGCCGGGGCCTGGCCGGCCGGCACGAGCTCGATCGTCTGCCGCATCGACGTGTCGGACGCCTGCGTCGTCACGCGGAACCCGCCGAACTTCGGGCCGATGGTGAAGGCGAGCGTCGTCGCGTCGACGACACGGCCGCCGAGCGCGGCGCCGGCGCTGACGAAGTCGATCGCGTCGGCGTCGAACTTCACGAGCAGCTGATCGGCGTCCTGCGAGATCGTGCTCGTCGCTTTCGGCGTCGCGTCGACGATCAGCCGCCCGCCGTTGCTGCCGATGGCATCGAACCTGACCTGCACGCGCGGGACGCGAAGGTCGCCCACGATCACGAGATGCGACGGACGCCGCAGCGTCAGCTTCTGGTCGTAGACGAGCGGCAGCGCGCGGCCGATGAAGTCGACCGGCACGAGCCAGCGGCGATTGCTGCGGACGACCGGGGCGGGGAGCGAGAACACGCGGCCGGCGGCGGACCCGAGCGGCTGGTCGGCGGTCAGCAGAATCGTCTTGCCCTTGTAGCCGACGGCCACCATCCCCGCGGGCTCCTCCCTCATCGTCAGTTGAAACATCGACGCGAGGTCGTCGAGCGCGACGTATTCCTGTTCGCCCATGGCGGTCGTGGCGAGCGTCCTGCGGCCGGCGGCGGACAGGACGGCGAGCGGCTGCTGCTGGCTGACGAGAACGGCGGGGAACAGGAGAAAAAAGAAAAGGGCCGTGCGTCGAAGCACGGCCCCATTGTAGCGTCCGTTCGGAGCGCCCGTTCGTAGCGTGCGTTCGTAGCGTCCGGCTTCAGCCGGACGTTATCGATGTTCCGCGTGATACGTAATCGTCTCACCCGGCTCGATCTTCACGTCGAACGCGATCGGCGGCTGTCCTTCAGGCCGGATCTCGATGTGGTGTTCGCCCGCTTCGAGGTCCAGGTGCTGGAAGACGCCGTCGAAGTCGTCGACGTTGCCGGCGTAGTAGCCGTCGGCGAAGACCTGCGCGCTCTTCGGTGCGTCCTTGATCTGCAGGCTGCCCAGTCCGCGCGCGACGCGGCTGTCGCCGTAGTAGGCGCCGCCGTAGTACGGGTAGCCGTAGCCGTAATAGCCGTACGGGTAGTAGTACGGCGAGTAGTAGTACGGCCAGCCCCCGTAGAACCCGAAGGAGTAGCGCGGGTAGTAGTAGCCCCGGTACCCGTAGCCATAGCCGCCGCGGTACACAGGCCGCGGGGCGACGACCGTACCGCCGCCGCCACCGCCGCCGCGAACCGTCGCGCTGCCACGCGCCGGAGCGGATCCGCCTCTGTGCTGCGCCTGTGACGGCGCCGCCAGAGCCAGAACGCTGAGCGAGAAGACGGCAATCGACAGAAGTTTTCTGATCATGCTCTGTGTAATCGCAACTTCGTTGCCAACCTAACCTCTTGAAAACAGGCCGAAAATCGCGGCCTTCCGAAGCCCGGCCGCCGCCCCGTCCTCATTTCGCTACTTGCAGCTGTAGCTTGCCGAGTCCTCGGCGTCGCCACCTTTATATATAGCCGTCCGCGGGTACTGGCAGACGAGCCGGGTGCCGACCTGCTTCCCGTCTTTGAAATGCGCCACGATCAGCTGATCCGGAGCTCTGCCGTTTTCTTTCCACTGCTCGATAAGTCCCAGCGCGTCGAAGTTGAAGTTCTCGGCGCCGTTGGTGCCGGGACCGTGACCCATGCCGGGGACCATGAAGAAGCGCATCGACTCCTTCACGCGTTTCTCGCCGAGCTTCTTCACCACCGCGTTGTAGTAGTTGATTGCGACCTTCGGCGGCACGGCGGTGTCGGCCCAGCCGTCGACGAGCAGCAGCTTGCCGCCGCGCGCGAAGAACCTGCCGAGATCCGGATCGACGGCATTGACCGGCTGAATCTCCGGACGGTTCGATGCGGTCACGTCGCTGTCAAAGTTGATCGGCCGGGTCTTGTAGTCCCAGTTCGGATCGCGGAACACGTAGTACTTGAAGAACTCCACGGGGATGCCGAGCGGCTGCTCGCCGCCGGCGAGCTGTCCCCATCCGAGCTCGCTGCCGGGGAAGAGCGGCGAGTAGATCTCTTCGCCGGTCCTCGGGTTGTGCGGGCCCGCGTAGATTTTCTTTGCGGCTTCGACCTGCGGCGCCGTGAGGCAATCGTTCGCGTCTTTCGCGAGATCATCAGTACCCTTGCACAACGTCACCGACGGATCGAACCTGCAACGCGGCACGTCGGCGATGATGCCGTCCTTCACGCCGTCGAGCGCGTCGCAGGCGTCGAGCGCTGCTTTGTGGAGGGCCGCGTACTTCGCCGGCGGAATGAAGCTCGCGGCGTCCGTGTGCGTCGCCTGCCAGATCCACATCTGCCCGAACGTGTGCCGTGTCAGGTACGACGACATGCCCGTGATGGCGATCGTGTCGTAGTCGCCGGGATAGCGCTGCGCGGAGCTGAGCGCGGCGATCGTCCCGCCGCCGCCTTCGGCCATGTACGACACCTTCGGTTCGCGTCCATAGAACGCTTTGATCAGCGCCTTCGACGCGACGGTCATCTCGTGCGCCGAGCGGTAGCCGAAGTCTTTGATCTGTTCCGGATGCGACATCGCGTAGCTCGAGTCGCCCTGATGCCCGGTGTTGTTGCCGGCCGTCGCGTAGCCGCGGCGGACGCCGCCCGCGAGCGCGTTGGCGTTGGCGCCGACGCCGCCGCCGAGTCCGCCGTTGCCCGTGCCGCGGAATTTTCCATTCCATCCACCTTCGCGGGCTTCGCCCCCTACGGCGGACGATCGCTCGACGGGCATCCAGAGCTCCATGCGGATGTCGGAGTCGGCCGTCGGCTTCAGCGTCGCCATCACGCGGCAGAACGCCGGGAGATCGCTCAGCGGCTGGCCGGCTGCACCGCCGCGTCCCGGCGCGACGAACGCACCCGGCGCGACCATCTGCGCCATGGTGATCGTCGTATTCGGCAGCGCGATCGAGGACAGGCTTTCGCACGTCGCCGCGGCTGACGTGCTCGCGAGCCCGGGCGTCACGGCCGCGACTCCAAAAGTGAGCAGGAGGTGTCGGACCTTCATGGCGCGGATTATAATCCCGGCGACTTTTCTCGAACTCGTTTGAGGAGGCAGGACCGATGACGAAGGGAATTCGTACGAGCGCGTTCGGCGTGGGCATGATGCTCGCCGCGGCCACCGCCATGGCGCAGCAGGCGCCGTCGGCCAACGCCGCGAAGATCGCGCGCGGGAAGTATCTGATGACGATCGGCGCGTGCAACGACTGTCACTCGCCGAAGATCGATCCGCAGCAGCACCCCGATCCGAAGCGTCCGTTCTCGGGCCGGCCGCAGACGACGCAGGCGCCGTCGCAGAACCCCGGCGAAATTCACGCGTCGCTCGATCTGACGGCGTGGGCGGGACCGTGGGGCGTCAGCTACGGCGCGAACCTCACGCCGGATCCCGAAACGGGCCTGAAGAAGCGCTACACCGAAGCGTCGTTCATCAAGACGCTGCGCACCGGCAAGAAACCCGAAGGCGAGGATCTGCAGCCGCCGATGCCGTGGGAGCTCTACAAGGTGCTGTCCGACGACGACATCAAGTCGATGTGGGCGTACCTGCAGACGATTCCCGCGGTGAAGAACAACGTGAAGTCGGCGGCGCCCGCGGCGCCCGCGAAACCCGCCGCTCCCGCCAAAAAGTAGGACTCAAGACTGAAGGCTGAGGGCTCATATGAGCCCTTAGCCCTTTGCCTTCAGCCCTAGTAAGATCGTCCCCATGGTTCCCGAACTGGATCCGCACCGCGTCCAGATCCAGCGCATCGTCTCGAGCAAGGCCTTCAAGACGTCGGAAGTCCATCGCAACCTTCTGAATTACCTCGCGGAAAAATCTCTCGCCGGCGAAGCGCAGAACCTGAAGGAGTACACGGTCGGGCTCGACGTGTTCGGCAAGCCTTCGAGCTACGACCCGCGCCAGGAGTCGGTCGTCCGCATGCACGTCGGACGGCTGCGGCAGAAGCTCGCCGAGTATTACAGGACCGACGGCGCCAGCGACCCGGTCATCGTCGATCTGCCGAAGGGAGCGTTCGCGCTGACGTTCGAGGCGCGGCCCGCGCCCGAGCCGCCGGACGGCATGCCGCTCCCGGCGTCGGCCGTGCCGCAGCGTCGCGGCTTCTCGGCGCGCGAGGTCGCGCTCGCCGTGCTGCTTTTCGCGGCGGTCGGCGCCGCCGGCTATTTCGCGCTGCGGCTGTCGACGGTGCAGAAGGCCGAGGTCGCCGCGCCCGCGCCGGGACCGTGGACGCCGGCGCTGCAGGAACTGTGGGCGCCGCTGCTGTCGTCGGAGCGGCCGCTGATGGTGACGCTCGCCACGGGACCGCAGACGGCCGGTTCGAGCGTGGCGACGATCGGGAACGCCGCCACCGGCGTCGGCACGGCGAACGCCGCGTTTCTGCTCGGCCAGTTTCTCGGACAGCGCAAGCACAACGTCTTTCCGATCAGAAGCGACGTGCTGTCGATGGGCGAGATCGCGATGGGCGACGTGATCTTCGTCGGCCCGACGGTCGGCAAGCCGCAGATCAAGGAGATCCCGCCGGTGGACGCCGCGTTCACGCTGACGCCGGAAGGCGTGACGAACCTGAAGCCGGAAGGCGGAGAGCCGGCCGTGATGGTCGATTCGCCGAAGCTCGTACAGAACGGTCAGGAGACCGAAGAAAGCCACGCGCTCATCAGTAACCTGCCGGGCCTCTACGGGAACGGATCGATTCTCTATTTCGAAGGGAACAAGATCGCCAGCGTCATGGGCGCGGTTCAGGCGATGACCGACCCGGATCTGGCATCCCAGCTCGTCGCCAGGCTCAAGCGCAATACGGGCAGCCTGCCCCGGTACTATCAGGTCGTCCTGAGAGTCAAAGCGATGGACGAGACGCCTGTCGACATTTCGTATGTCGCGCACCGAGCCTTAACAATCTCTAAAGGGTTGAAAACGGCCCAAAACCGCGGTCAGTAACCTGTCACTGACCGGGAGTCGCTTGCGCGAACGGGTACGTTCCGCCGGCCTCCGTGATATCTTTCCGCCGTATTGGCGCGCGTATCCGCGCGCCCGGAGGAATTCAATGAAACGCACGTTACTGCTTGGACTGACAGCCGGGGCGTTTGTCGCCGCCATGGCCTGGTCGGTCGCGCCCGCGTACGCGCACCACTCGTTCGCGGCGACGTACTTCGAGGACAAGACGGAATCCGTCGAAGGCGACCTGGTGCAGTTCCTGTTCCGCAACCCGCATTCGTTCGTCCACGTCGAGGGCAAGGACAAGGACGGCAACACGGTGCGC
>DATNBT010000085.1:0-3944 GCA_035571855.1 Vicinamibacterales bacterium | reverse complement strand
TTGAGGTACAGGACCGACAGCGGAACGAGCAGAAAACCCGTTCGCGCGAGCACGCGTTTGAACGCGGCATACGGATAGGGATCGGTCAGCACCAGCAGGACGACCGCGATGTTTCCGAGCGCCTTCGTCCAGCGCTTGAAGGCCACGAACGGATAATCCGACCAGAACACGCTCATCGCGCAGTACAGAAAAAAGACGACGAGCGGGCCATTGGCCTTCAACAGCGGGCCAAGCCGCTTCGAACGGAAGGCCAGCACGGCGAGCGAGGCCGCCAGCATGCCGCTCAGGAACACCCGATCGATGGCGCTGCCTTCCAGATAATCGACTTCGTTCGTCGGCCCCGTCGAGATTCCGCTGAACCACTGCGACAGCATCCGCGAGGCGCCGATCGCGATCCAGATGATCGCCAGCCACAGCGCTGGCGACGTGCGGCCCTCTGCGTCGACGCTTCGATCGCGGTCGAGGTAGAACAGCCAGGCGATGAGCGCCGCGAACGCGGCGATGGCGACCACAGGTGGCATTGCGGGATTCCGATCAGGCGGCGGTGACCGTGCAGCGCACGGCGGGCAGCGCGCGCCGTGCCGGCTGATGATCGACGAACAGCCGATGGACCAGCTCGAGCGTCAGCAGCTTGTGGATCTCGAGCGTGTGATTCGCCCGGCCCGTGACGTGATCGCGCACCGTCCGCTCGATCTTCGGGCGCTGCACGTACGGCCGCGACAACGCGCGCGGATCGAGCAGCATCTCGCGGACGTAGCCGGCGAGCGCGCCCCGGTACCACAGACGGAAGTGAAAGAATTTCTGCCGGCCGAGAAACAGACGCTCCGGCCGCAGAATGGAAAGACGCCGATCGATCGGCACGAGCCACCGGGGCATGCCGTAGTCGTAGGCGTACTCGCTGAGCCTCATGAACTCGATGGCCGCGCGGCGTGCGGCGCTCCACGGGCCGCCGTCGATCGGTCCGCGATCGGTCGCGACGTGTCGCAGCGTGGAATGCCCCTCCTCGATGAGCCGGAGACAGACGTCGTGGCCGCCCTGTGCCGGTGCCGGCGCACGAAACGCCGTCCTGACGATCTCGTTGTCGAGGAAGGGCGATCGCATGGCCACCTGCGTCTGTTCCAGTGCGAGCAGGCCGTAATGGTGCCAGGGCGCCTGGCGAAACACGGCGAACGACACGGGATGGCAGGTCAGGAGCGCTCGATACGTTTCGCGTGCGCGCTGGACATGTTCAGCCAGCGCCGGCTGAAACACGCCCGCCCGCGGCTCGACGTGCTTGAAGGCGACGACGCGCCGGAGGACTTCCCCGCCGTAGTTTCCGGTCATCCGTACCGGAGCGATGTCACGGGCCAGCTGGTTGACGTACAGATCGGGCGAACGGCTGACGTCGGCGCATCCGTCGGTGAGATCGATCGTGCGCTCGGCGTACGTGCTGAATCGACGGAGAAACTCCGCGCCGACGGCGATCGTCTCGTGCGGCTGTCCGCAGATCGCCGCCACGCGGCGCGCCACTCGAACGTCGGCGCACTCGCGAAACGTGCCTCCGAACGTGTAGCACGGCAGCGATCCCGGCGCGCACCGCTGCCACGCCATCACCATCCGCGTGTCGAGCCCGCCCGTCAGCGACATGCCGACGCGCTCGCGGCTCTCGAAATATCCCGGCAGCACGCGCGTGAAGGCTCCGCGCAGCTCTTCGTAATACGCGCCGGCGTCGAGCGCCGGCTGCTCCTCCCATTCGCGCGGGGTGAAGTACTGCGCCGCCGACTCGATGACGGCACGTCGAAAGGTCCAGGCCGCCCCGCCCGGGAGGACGTGGACACCGGGGAACAGCGTCCGGTTCTCGAGCACGCATCCGCATGAGATGAGCTCAGCCAGCCCTCGAGGATCGACGAGCCGGAGCTGCGGACGCACGGCCAGAATCGCTTTTGCTTCGGCCGAGAAATAAAAGGCGTCGCCGCCGTCGTGGTAGTAGAGCCGGTGCATGCCGTACCGGTCGTTGAACAGCGTCACCGTTCCGGCGCGCCGATCGATCCGGACGCCGTGGAACCGGCCGTTCAGCGCCGCGGGAAAACGACGGTCCGCTTCCGCCTGATCGGCGAGCGACGCGGCATCCGTCTCCGGGACCATCTCCCCAGACAGCACCAGCGCGACTTCTCCGCTCCCGCTCCGCAGCGGCATCCGGTCGCGACCTCGCGCCTGCCGCTCCGCCCATCCCACGTACAGGCCGATCTGCTCGTCGACGTACATGCCCGTCGTGTAGAACGCCTCGTGCGCGAGGGCGCCGACCATCGAAGCGAGCGTCGCCTCGGCGTCGGCGCGCGGCATCGTCGTGAGCAGTCCGCAGAGGCCGGGCATGGCGCTACGGCGTTTCCCCGGGACGAAGCACCGGTCCGTCGTACCACGCGCGACGCGCGGCCCGGAATCCGGCGAGCAGCGGCGCGGGCACGCGGTGCTTCCACCCGTCGTGCACGCCGAGCCGGAGCGCCGCGCGGCCGAGAAGCGACAACGGGACGAAATAGCGCGGGACGTCGATGCGTTGAAAGCCGTTGTGCTGTTTGAAATCCGCCAGGGAATCCGGCTGTTTGCTTCCGTACGCGAAGTTCGCGTACACGAGGTACGGGATGCCGCGTTCGGCGCAGATCCGGACGGCGTGCGCGATGAGCGCGTTGGTCGGCGCTTTGTCGCGGTGCCTGATCATCGACAGGATCTGCATCAGGCCGGCCTGCTCCTGACGCCGATCGGTCACCAGCTTGGCGAAGCCGATCATCTCGGCTCCGAGAAAGGCGCCGATGAACACGCTCCGCTCGGGAAACGTCGCGTTCTCGGCGCGCACGGCGTCGAGGCCTTTGCCGTAGTGCCAGAACTTCCTGCCCTGCCGCGTCGGCGTTTCGTTGTAGATGGCCGCGATGCCTTCGACGAACGTGTCGTCGAAGGAGACTTCGCGCACGACGACGCCCGACTTGTCGGCGCGCCGGGCCATGTTCCGCGTCTTCCCGTTGATCTGCTTCGTCCACCAGTGATCAAAGGTGGAGATCGGCACGGCGGCGAGGTTGTCGAGCTCGAACGGATAGTCGAACTCCGGCGACGCATGCGCCGCGTTCTGGATGAAGCTGAACAGATCGACACGCGCGCCGGACCGCTGCAGGCCGGCAATCGTCGCTTCGGGATCGTCGACGAACTCGTACTTCTCCGCCGCGAGACGCGCGATCCGGATCAGCCGGCCGGAGACGGCGATGTCCGTGCCGTGAACGTTCATGCGATGAGACTCCGCTGCGCGGCCGACCCGGCCTGCTGCTCGTTCAGCTGCTCGAAGATGGCGTCCATGATGCGGGCCGTCAGCACGATTTCCCGGTACGGGATCGGCACCGGCGTTCCCTCCGTAATCGATCGGTAGAACGACTCGATCAGGTACTTCATGCCGGACTTCATGTGGAAGTCGTTCGCGGCGAACGTCCGGAGGTTCCCGAGGAGATTCGACAGATGCTGGCCGGCGATCGCCACGGGCGGAATGAACTTCTCGCCGTAGCTCTTGTACCGGGCGCCGCGCACGGTGACCAGCGTCTCCTGATCCTGGTCCAGCAGCAGGCTGTTCTTGCGGCCGTACAGCCGAAGCTGGTGCAGCGTCGGACGGATCTGCGAGGAGAAGGTGAAGTACGCGGTCGTGCGGGCGTCGTCGTCGACGATGACTCTGAGTTCGTCGACGATCTCGCGCTCGCCTGCTGCCGTCAGCGGCGGGCTCACGAACCCGTGGACGAAGACGCGCGGCCGGTCGCCGCCGAGGAACTCCGCGATGCGCGCGATGCCGTGGCTGATGATGTTGTGCAGCAGCTTGCCCGGAAGCCGGCGGGCCCAGTGACCGCGGTCGCCGAGCAGGGCGCGCGCGTAGCCATCGTTGAGGTCGTAGCAGTACGTGCTCTCGATGTGCACGGGCGGGCCGCCGAGATATC
>DATNBT010000084.1:0-5026 GCA_035571855.1 Vicinamibacterales bacterium | reverse complement strand
GCTCTGCTCGCGAGCGCGAGCCTGACGTTGCCGGTCTCGACCGAGGCAGGAATCGCGGTCACGAGCCATGATCAGTCGCAGCTCACGACGGCGCACATTGCGAACGTTGCGCTCACGCATCAGGCGCCGGCCGGATGGAATTCCGTGGACGTCGGCGCAGTCGGCGTCACCGGCAATGCGTCGGAGTCGAACGGCGTGTGGACGATCGCCGGCGCCGGCGGAGACATCTGGGGCGCATCGGACGCGTTTCACTTCGTCCATCGTGGAACGACGATCCAGATGGAACAGCTCGAGATGCGCGTCGACAACGAGCAGAATACGAACGCGTTTGCGAAGACCGGCCTGATGATCAGAACGAGCCTGGATCCCGGCGCGCCGAGGGGGATTCTGGACGTCACGCCCGGCGGCAACGTCGAGTTCATGTGCCGCACTTCGCCGGGCGGCGAGATGCAGTACCTCGGAGGCCTGTCGGTCAGCCTGCCGATCTGGCTGAGGCTGAGCAATCCCGGGTTTAACTCGCTGTATCTGCTGCCGACGGTGTCGACGGACGGCGTCCATTGGACGCCGCTCAATACCAACCCTGCGCAGTGCGGGCTCGGCAATGGCAGCGTGTTCTATGCCGGCGCGGCGGTCACGAGCCACGACACGACGACGCTGAATACGGCGCACGTCGAGGCGCTGTCGCTGCTCGATGTGAACTCACTGCCGCTGGAGATCGGACCGACAGGATTGCGCGGGAACGCGGCGGTCGATCTGTTGCAGGCGAACGCGCCGCTGACAATCGAAGGCGCGGGCGCGGACATCTGGGGCTCATCGGACTCGTTTGAGTTCGTCAGGGGCTATGGCAGCGCGGGGGGCGCTTCACCGCAAGCGTCTCGCAGACGGACGCGGCGCACGCGACCGCCATCGGATCGGTGGACGTCTCCATGTCGTCGGCGGCCTTCGGATTCGCGGTGACGAGCCACGACACGAGCCGTACCGCGACGGCCGTGATTGAAACCAGGAACCAGAACTAGCCCTCCCTTCCGTCGTAGAATGGCGCATGTTCAAATCGAGCAGCGCCATTCTCGCCGTTCTCCTGTTTTCCGCGTCCGCCGGCGCGCAAGTCAACGCCGGCGCCCAGAAACCTGAAGCCGGCCTGCCGTTCACGATGACGCAGGTGTCGACGTTCGAGCTGCCGTGGCGGCTCGCGTTCCTGCCGGACGGCCGCATGCTGGTCACCGAGAAGGTCGGACCCGTGTGGCTGCTGACGGCGCAGGGCCAGAAGATCGCGCCGATCGGCAACACGCCGCCGGTGTACTGGCAGGGGCAGAACGGCATGCTCGGGGTGTTCGTCTCGCCGCAATACGCGGCCGACCAGCGCATCTATCTGACGTACGTCGAGCCCGGTGATTACGGCGGCGGCCTGGCGCTGGCGCGCGCGAAGCTGAATCTCACGACGCCGCTGCCGCGTCTGGAAAACTTCGAAGTGCTGTGGCGCCAGCTGCCGCGAGGCAAGGGCGGTCAGGAAGGCGCGCAGGTCGCGTTCGCGCCGGACGGACAGTCGCTCTTCCTCACCGTCGGCGATCGTCAGCGCTTCACGCCCGCGCAGGATCCGGATCAGCCGGTCGGAAAGATTCTCCACCTCACGCTCGACGGCAAGCCGTCGCCCGACAATCCGAATGTCGGCAAGACCGGCGCCGCGACGGTGACGCTCATCGATCCGCCGAGCGACACCGAAGCCGCGAAGACGGCGAAGGTGGTCAGCACGTACACCTACAGCGGTCCGAACATGACGCCCGCGGAAACGTGGGCGATGGGCGTCCGCACGCCGTACGGCCTCGCGTTCGCGCCGAACGGAGAACTGTGGGAAGTGGAGCACGGCCCGCGCGGCGGCGACGAGTTGAATCTGGTTCAGAAGGGCAAGAACTACGGCTGGCCGCTCGTGTCGTATTCGATGAACTACAACGGCGTGCCGATTGCGAGTCCCGACACGCGTCCGGATCTCGCCAAGCCCGTCATCTATTGGACGCCGGTGATCGCGCCGGGCAACATCATGTTCTACAAGGGCGCGATGTTCCCGCAGTGGAACGGCTCCGCCTTGATCGGCGGCATGGGCAGCCAGACGCTGAACCGCGTGACGTTCGACGGCAAAGGCGGCGCGACGCCCGCGGAACGCTGGGCCGTCGGCAAGCGCATCCGCGACGTGGAAGTCGGGCCGGACGGCGCGCTGTGGTTCCTCGAAGACGCGAACCCCGGCGGACTGTACCGCGTCACGCCGCGCACGACGGCCACGCAGTAAGCGCCGGACTACCTCGTCTGCCGGCCGATCGTGGTGATGAGAAACATCACCGCGAGCGTAATGACGACAAACGGCGCGAACAGCAGTAGAAGCGTGACGGCAGCCTGCATGAACTAATCGTACATCTCCGTTCATGCCGGCGCCTCTACAATAGCGCCGGTGAAGCGCTAGCGTGAACTTCTCCGAGACGTTCATCCGGCGGCCGATCGCCACCAGCCTGATCATGCTGGCGATTGCGGTGTTCGGCGTGCTGGCCTATCGCGCGCTGCCGGTGAGCGATCTGCCCAACGTCGACTTTCCAACCATCAGCGTCAGCGCCGCGCTTCCCGGCGCCGATCCCGGCACGATGGCGTCGTCGGTCGCCAGCCCGCTCGAGCGTCAGTTCACGAGCATCGCGGGGCTCGACGACATGACGTCGTCCAGCGGGTCGGGCTCGTCGAACCTGACGCTGCAGTTCGCGCTCGACCGCGACATCGACGGCGCGACCGTCGACGTGCAGAGCCAGATCGCCGCCGCGATGCCGCTCCTGCCGGCCGGCATGCCGGCGCCGCCGTCGTTCAGAAAGTCCAACCCCGCCGACGCGTCGATCATGATCGTCGGCCTGCTGTCGAACACGCTGCCGCTGTCGACGCTGGACGATTACCTGGAGACGACGCTCGTGCCGCGCATCGCGGCGGTCAGCGGCGTGGGCCTCGTCACGGTCGGCGGGCAGCAGAAATACGCGGTGCGCGTCCAGGTCGATCCCGACAGGCTCCGCGCCCAGAACATCGGGCTGAACGAGATCGATCAGGCGCTGCAGCGTTGGAATCCCAACACGCCGACCGGCCAGATGTTCGGGCCCGCGACGACGTACAACATCCGCGTCGTCGACGGACAGCTGGCCAACGCGGCGGGCTTCAGGAACATCGTGCTCGCGTACCGCGCCGGCGCGGCGGTTCATCTCGGCGACGTCGCGACGGTGCTCGACAGCGTGGACAACAACAAGACCGCGGCGTGGATGTACCGCAAGGAGGACGAACCTCGCCGCGAGGTCTACATCCAGGTGACGAAGCAGCCGGGCGCGAACACGATCGCGGTGACGGACGGCATTCGCGCGCTGCTGCCGGGCATCATGGCGTCGCTGCCGCCGTCGGTGCACCTCGTCGTCACGCGCGACTATTCGAAGAACATCCGCGAGGCCTTCGCCGACGTGCGCACGACGCTGTTCGTCACCTTCGCGCTCGTCGTCTCCGTCATCTTTCTGTTTCTCAGGAACGCGTCGGCGACGATCATCCCCGCGCTGGCGCTGCCGTTCTCGGTGCTCGGCACGTTCATCGTCATGGTGCTGCTGGGCTACACGCTGGACAACCTGTCGATGATGGCGTTGATCCTCTCGATCGGCTTCGTCGTGGACGACGCGATCGTGATGCTCGAGAACATCGTGCGCCACATGGAGCAGGGGGAGGACCCGATGGCGGCCTCGCTCAACGGCTCGCGCGAGATCGTCTTCACCGTCATCTCGATGACCGTGTCGCTCGCGGCGGTGTTCATTCCGATCCTGTTCATGGCCGGCCTGCTCGGCAAGCTGTTCCGCGAGTTCGCGGTGACGATTACCGCGGCGATCGTCATCTCCGGCGTCGTGTCGGTGACGCTGACGCCGATGCTCTGCAGCCGCTTCCTCGAGGTGCGGCACTCCCGTGCGGCGAAGGGCCTGCTGTTCCGCGGCTACGAAGTGAGCCTTGGATTCGTGCTCCGTCACCGCGTCGTGATGCTGGGCGTCTTCGCCGCGGTGCTGGCCGCGACGGTCGAAATGTTCGGCATCGTGCCGAAGGGCTTCATCCCCGAGCAGGACAACGATCAGCTGAACGTCTCGGTGCGCGTCGCGCAGGGCACGTCGTACTACGAGATGGTGACGTCGGCGAAGCGGGTCGCCGACGCCGTCATCAGACATCCGGACGTCAGCAACTTCTTCCTGAACGTCGGCGGCGGCACGACGTCGTCGATTTCCGTCATTCTGAAGCCGCGGCGCGAGCGGACGCTGACGTCCGGCCAGATCGCCGCGCAGCTCCGCCCGCAGGTCGCGCGGTTTGCGAACGTCCGGACGTCGGTGACGGTGCCCGCGGCGCTGCAGGTCGGCGCGCGCACGAGCAACAGCAGCTACACGATGACCGTGCAGAGCGCCAACGTCGACGAGCTCTATGCGTGGGCGCCGCGCTTCGAGAGGGCGATTGGCGAGCTGCCGGAGCTGCAGGACACGTCGACGGACATGGAGATCAAGAGCCCGCGCGTGGATCTCGTGATCGATCGGGACAGAGCGGCCGCGCTCGGCCTGAACGCCACCGACGTGGCGACGGCGCTGAACGACGGGTTCGGGCCGAAATGGTCGTCGACGATCTACGGCGTGAACAATCAGTACCGCGTGCTGCTCGAGCTCGATCCGAAGTATCAGGAGTACACCGACTCACTGCGCCGGCTCGGCTTCAAGACTCCGGCCGGCGCCATCGTCCCGCTCGATTCGGTGGTGAAGTTCAGGCAGACCGTCGGTCCGCAGACGGTGAATCATTCGGGACAGCTCCCGGCGGTGAGCGTCTCGTTCGGGCTGAAGCCCGGCGTCGCGCTCGGCGCGGCGACCGACGCCATCAGCCGGCTCGCGCGACAGGTGCTGCCGCCGACGGTCACGACGGAGTTCCAGGGCTCGGCGAAGGTATTTCAGCAGTCGTTCAGCAACCTCGGTCTGCTCCTGCTGATCGCGCTCGGCGTCGTCTA